>NZ_JARUXD010000086.1:0-12872 GCF_030433875.1 Curtobacterium sp. PsM8
GGGCCGCCCCCCCGCCCGCCCGCCGCCCCCCCCCGCCCCGCCCCCCCGCCCCGCGGCCCCCCCCGCCGGGGCCGCCGCGGGGGCGGCGCGCCGCCCCCCCCCCCCCCCCCCCCCCCCCCCCGCCCGCACGCACCCGCACGACCACACCGCCCGAGGAGGACACGAGCATGAGCGCCACCACGACGGCCTCGGGACGCCACCGCGCACCCCGACGGAACCGCTGGCTGGGGCCCACCCTGCTCACCCTCGTCGTGGCGGTCGTCGTGGCCGTCGTCACCGCACTGCTCGGCACCAGCAGCACCTACGCGCTCTGGAACCAGGCCGCGAGCACCTCGTCCTCGACCGTCCGCTCGGGCACCGCCACCCTCACGGTGAGCCAGCTGACGATGAGCGCCGCTCCCCTGGCGCCCGGAGCGGCGAGCACCGGCACCTTCACCGTCACGAACACCGGCACCGTGCCGCTGAGCACCCGGGTCGTCACGACGTCCGCGCGGGTCACCGGCACCAGCACCGCGAGCACCACCGTGCTCGGCGAGGTCACCCTGCGCTACTCGGTCGTCACGTCGACCAGCGCGTGCCGTGCGGGCACCGCCGGCACCTCCGGCCGCGTCGCCGCGTTCGACTCGGGCACCGACAGCGGCAGCGTCCCGGCCGGCGGTCGACGGATCGGCTGCGTCGAGATGGACCTCGACACCGACGCACCGCAGAGCGTGGCCGGAGCCGGGGTGGCCGTGACCCTGACGGTGACCGGGACGCAGGTGGCCTCGTGACCACGCGCCTCCGACTCCTCGTCACCGTCCTGCTCGTCGCGGCCTTCGTCGGCGGTGGGTCCTCCGCCGCCTGGGCACTCTGGACCGCCTCGGCGTCGACCACCACCAGCGTCGCGGTCGGTCGCATCGCGGTCACGGTCGGCGGCACCGACGCGCTGACCACCGCGTTCTCGTCGACCAGCACCACCACGACGACGCCCGTCACTGTCACGAACACCGGCACCATCGCCGGCACGGTGAGCACCACCGCGTCCGTCCTCGCCGGCGGCTCGACCGCCCTCGCCCGCGCCGTCGACGTCCGCGCCTGGCAGGTCGCGTCGACCGGCACCTGCACGGCGAGTACCGCGGTCGCGTCCGGCGCGGTCGTCGGCACCTGGGCCTCCCTGCCGAGCCTGACGTCGAAGACCAGCGCCGGCGGCAGCACCGTCTGGTGCATCCGGTCGACCGCCGGCACGGCGGCCCCCGCCGCGGCACGCGCCGACGTCGCCCTCGACGTGACCCTGACGAACGCCAGCTGGACGGCGAACGCCGTCCGCGGGACGTTCTCCCTGACCACAGCCGCAGCGGCACCCGCCCTGGTCTGCACGGACCACGGCGGCAACTACGTCGACGTCGCCTGGGACGCGGCCGGTCGCTCGATGGACACCTGGTACGGCGCGTTCGTCCACGGGGTCCAGATCGGCGACCGCCAGCAGTCCTACTTCGGTCGAGTCACCATCGCCCCGAGCCAGATCCCGTCCTCCGTCGCGACCAGCGGCACGGTCACGGTCGACGTCTTCGTCCTCGACTCGGCCGGGAAGCCGACGACGACCGACGCGGGGACCGGCACCATCACGCTGTTCACGCAGAACAACGGTCCGGCCGTGCGGTGCGGATCGTGAGCGCCCACCTCGCGGGGCGTCGGACAGGAGGCCCGGACCAGCGCCGCCACCCGGCCCGCCCCTCGCAGGGACGTGCGCCGCGCACCGGCTCGCGGAGCCGCCGAGCCGGGACACAGCCAGCCGACCGCAGCGCGCTGGTCTCGGTGCTCCGCGCCGTCGGCTTCGGGCTGAGCACCGGTCTGGTGCTGCTCGTCGCCGCACTCGCCGTCGTCCTGATCGTCATCCCGAAGGCCACCGGGTCGATGCCGCTGACGGTGCTCACCCAGTCGATGGAGCCGACCCTGCCGCCGGGCACCCTCGTCGTCGTCCGGCCGGTCGCCACGGACCGGATCGAGGTCGGTGACGTCGTCACGTACCAGATCACCTCCGGCCAGGCGGCCGTGGTCACGCACCGGGTCATCGCCGTGAGCTCGTCGTCGGACGGTGGCCGGACGTTCACCACCAAGGGCGACAACAACGCCGTGGCCGACAGCCGACCGGTCCTGCCCGCACAGATCCGCGGGACCGTCTGGTACAGCCTGCCGGAGATCGGGACGGTCAACCAGTTCGTGAACGGGTCCCGGTCGTGGCTGATCCCGACCGCGGCCGCGCTCCTGCTCGGCTACGCGGCGGTGATGATCACCCTGGGCGTCGCGTCGACGGTCCGTCGCCGCCGGGCCGCTCGACGTGCGCCGGCCGAGGCAGGCCGCACGACCGGTCGACACCGGCAGCGGACGACCACCGACGCGCCCTGACCTGAGGTCACGGGGCTGACGTCGCCGAGCCCACGTCGCCGATCTGACTCCCCCAGGGGCCCCCTCGTTCTGGGGGAGATGCAACCGGATGTCGGCGTGTCCGCACTTCGGGGGACCCGGGTACGTTCGGCGACAGGACGACCTAGCCCGAGCATCCCTCACTCCTGGGCGCACGGGTCGTCCTCCGGCACCGGTCAGCCGCGCCCTCCCGTACCCGGGGAGGTCGGTGACGACCGTCCCGTCGGGCCCTCCCGAACGCCCCAGACACCGACAGCGCTGCCCAGCGCAGGAACGGACAGAACCATGCACAAGATCGTGACCGGCACCATCGCGAGTGCTGCGGGTGTCGCCCTGCTCCTCGGCGGTGCAGGCTCCTTCGCCCTCTGGAACGCAAGTGCCAGCAGCGCCGCCACGGCCGTGAGCTCCGGCACCCTGACCCTGACGGCGAACCGCGACGGCGCCTGGACCGACCTCACGAACGGCCGCTCGAACCCGATCGACCCCGCATCGGTGCTCATGGTGCCGGGCAACACGTACCGGTTCACGCAGACCCTCGTGGTCGGGGCGACCGGCGACGACCTCAGCGCGACGCTCACCTACGCGCCGCGGAGCATCACCGGCGACGCCGACCTGCTCGCGGCGACCCAGAAGACCCTCGACGTCTCGTCGTCCACCGCCGCCGTGACGAAGACCGCCGATCCGACGGTCTTCACCGTCACGCCCTCGGCCGCGACGTCGACCGTCCTCGTGACGTTCACGATCACCCTGCCGCAGTCCGCGACGACCGGGCAGGGCGGCACGGTCGACGTGGGTGCCCTCGCGTTCACGCTGACGCAGACCCCCATCGGTTCGACGGGTTCCTGAGCCGGACCACGGCCTCCAGGGGAACGCACATGAGCCGGACCACGCCGACGACGGGACGCCACCGCGCGCCCCGTCGTCTGCGCTGGGCCTGGCCGGTCGGCCTCGGGCTCGTGCTCGCCGTCGCCACCGCGGTGGTCGGCAGTGGCAGCACGTACGCGCTCTGGAACGGCACCGCATCCACGCGGGCGTCCATCGTCCGGTCCGGGACGGCGACGCTCGTCGTCAGTCCCCTCACGGCGATGTACGCGACGCCGCTGGCGCCGGGACGGAGCACGACGGGGTCCTTCTCGGTCCGGAACAGCGGGACGGTACCGCTCGGCATCCGGATGCAGACGACCACACTGCACGTCGCGTACGCCTCGGTGCCGGACAGCGCGGTCCTCGACGAACTGACCCTCCGCCTGGCACCCGTCGGCCGGGCTGCGGACTGCCGTGCCGGGCTCGGGGGCTACGCCGCCCGACCAGCCGCGTTCGACACCGGCAGCGGGTACTACACGCTCCCCGTCGGGGCCTCGGCCACCGGGTGCTTCGAGATGGTGCTCGACGCCGACGCACCGCAGACGGTGTCCGGCGCGGTCACCGACTTCACCGTCACGATCACCGGGACGCAGGTGGCACCGTGACTGCACGCGTCCGGCTCGTGCTCGCCGTCGTCCTCGTCGCCGTCTTCGTCGGCGGCGGCTCGTCGGTCGCCTGGGCGCTGTGGACCGCGACCGGAACCGCCGCGTCGAGCGCCACGAACGGCAAGCTCGCGGCGGCGATCTCCGGCACGGAGGCGCTCACGACGACCTCCACACCCGCGTCCCCGTCGATCACGCGCCCGGTGACGCTCACGAACGCGGGCAACATCCCCGGCACCACGGCGACCACCGCCGTCGTCGCCGAGGGGTCGACGGCGCTCGCCCAGGCGACCGACGTCGTCGCCTGGCCCGTACCCGCGACCGACGACTGCACGGATGCCACGGCCGTCGGTACCGGAGCCGTCAGCGGGACCTGGGCGTCGCTGCCGAGCCTGACCTCGTCCCTCGCACCGCGTGCTGCTGCGGTCTGGTGCATCCGATCGACCCTCGCTGCCGGCGCCCCGGCCTCGGCGACCACCAACATGCACATCGTCCTCACGACGACGAACGCCGGCTGGGTGTCGTCGGCGGTCTGGGGCGGCTTCTCCCTGAACTCCGGCAACACGGTCGCGGCACTCGGGTGCACGGACCAGGCCGGCAACTTCATCGAGCTGACCTGGGACCAGGGCGACCGCCCGAAGCCCACGGCGTACGGCGCGTTCGTCGACGACGTGCAGGTCGGCGACCAGCAGCTCGGCTGGTTCGGCAAGATCACCCTCGCGCCGGACCAGGTCCGACCGGCCGCTCCCGACGCCGGGACCGTGACCGTGACCGTGCGCGTGCTCGACGACTCCGGGAAGCCGACCGACGACGTCGTCGCGGACGGCCCGATCACGCTCTTCACCCAGAACGACGGCCCGGCCATCCGGTGCGGCGCATGACCACGCTGACCTCGGGCCCGTCGATGCGACGCCGGCCGGGAGGCTCGCCCCGCGCCCGCCACGCAGCCCGCCCGGCCGCCCCACCGGTCCGGAACGGCGCACTCGCGGTCCTCCGTGCGGTCGGTGTCGGGCTCAGGACCGGCCTGGTGCTCCTGGTCGCCGGCCTCGCGGTCGTCCTCGTCGCCCTGCCGAAGGCCACCGGGTCCGTCCCGCTCTCCGTGCTCACGCAGTCGATGGAGCCCACCCTGCCGCCCGGCACCCTCGTGGTCGTCCGACCCGTCGCGCCCGAGGACGTCCGGATCGGTGACGTCGTCACCTACCAACTCGAGTCCGGCCGCCCCGAGGTCGTCACGCACCGCGTCGTCGCGATCAGGTCCTCGTCGGACGGCACCCGGCAGTTCGTCTTCCGTGGGGACGCGAACGACGCGGTCGACGCCGAGCCCGTCATCCCCGCCCAGATCCGTGGTGCCCTCTGGTACAGCCTGCCGTGGCTCGGGACCGTCAACCAGGTGGTGAACGGGTCGCGGCCCTGGCTCCTGCCGGTGCTCGCCGGACTGCTCCTGGCGTACGGGGCGGTGATGATCGTCACCGGCACGGTGTCGACGGTGCGCCGTCGACACCGCCGCGCTCGTCGTCGCGAGCGTGGTGTGGACCACACCCGGCGACGTCCTCAGCAGCAGGTGGGCACGGCCTCCCACGTCGGGTGACCCGCTTCGGCGAGCGCCGCCTGCGCGTCCCGGAAGGACGAGTACGGCACGTGCTCGCCAGAGGCGTTCGTACCCCGGCCGGCGTCGGTCTAGGCTCTGGCGGGTGACGGACGGTCGGACCGACGGGGTGCAGCGCGCGCGGGCCATGCTCGAGGACGCGGCGACGCGACTCGGCGCGGCCGGAGCCCGTGACGAGGCCCTCGGCGAGTACGTCGAACCCAAGCCCGTGCTCGGCATCCGCCGGGACCCGACCATCCGCTCCCTCGGGCGGGTGTGGCGGGTCGGTGCGCTGCTGCTCGGGTCCTCCCCCGAGACCGCGGGCCAGGTCTGGGCGACCGGGTCGATCACCCGCGTGACCGAGGCCGGGCGCTCCCAGTTCGTCTCCGTCTCCGCCGAGGTCCGTCGGGCCTACCGGGCGGCGGCAGCGAAGGGACACTTCGCGCCCGGGGACACCGTGAACCACAGCGCGACGCCGATCCCCCTCGACGCCTCGCTCGTCGGAGCCGACACGGCGCTGTTCGTCCGCGACGACGAACCCCGCGTCCGGTGGTCCGCGACCGCCGGCACCGACGTCCCGCTGGCGGACTACCTCGCCGACCGGGTCGGGCTGCTCGTCGATCCACCGCCGGGTGCGACGGACTAACGGACTAGGGGTACGAGCCGCCGTCAGCGCTGCCGCGTAGCGTCTGCCGGGTGACCGAATCCGCCCCCGCAGCCGTGCGGCGGCGCCTCCTGCTCCCCGGCCAGTACGGCCCGGCGTTCGACGACGGCGGGCCGGTGGTCGTCGTCGAGGCCCGTGAGTTCTTCACCACACGCCCGGTGCACCGGACGAAGGCGCACCTCTGGCTCAGCGCGCTGCGACACCGCGTGCGGGACCTGGGCGACCGCGCCGAGCACGTCCGGGTCGACCACCTGCGGGACGCCCTCGTCGGGCAGGACGACCTGGAGGTCATCGACCCGCCGTCACGGGTCCAGCGCGGCCAGGTCCGGCACTGGGGACACAGCACCACGATCCTGCCGAGCCGCGGGTTCGTCACCGACGAGGACGAGTTCGCCGGCTGGGCCGCCGAACGGGGTGGGCGGTTCCTGATGGAGGCGCACTACGAACGGGTCCGGCGACGCGAGGGCTGGCTGATTGCGAACGACGCCCCGCTCGGTGGCGCGTTCAGCCTCGACGCGCAGAACCGGCAGCCACCACCCCGGGGCGCGACCACTCTCGGGCTGCCGGACCCCTGGTGGCCGACCGAGGACGAGGTCGACGACGAGGTCCGGGCCGACCTCGACCGGTGGGAGCGCGACGGCCTCGTGCAGTTCGTCGGACGGGACGACCGGCGGCGCTTCGCGGTGACGCCCGACGAGGCTCAGGCAGCGCTCGACGACTTCGTCGCGGTACGGCTCGGCGACTTCGGGCCGTACGAGGACGCTGTGCTGACGAACGACTGGACGATGGCGCACTCGCTGCTCAGCGTGCCGCTCAACCTCGGCGTGCTCGACCCCCGGCAGGCGATCGACGCGGCGCTGGCGGCCCACGCCTCGGGAGCGGCGCCGCTCGCCAGCGTCGAGGGGTTCGTGCGGCAGGTCGCCGGCTGGCGGGACTACGTCTGGCACCTCTACTGGTGGCTCGGGGACGACTACGGGGCGGACGTCGAAGCGCTCGGGGCGCGACCACCTGCCGGAGTCGGCCCGGCGCACCCGGCGGGGACGGGCCTCCCGGCCTGGTGGCAGGAGCTGGACGCGACGGAGGTCGACGCCGTCTGCCTGACCGTCGCCCTCGACGGGGTCCGCGACCACGGCTGGCTGCACCACATCCAGCGGCTCATGGTCCTCGGCAACTGGGCACTGCAGCGGGGGTACGACCCGCTCGAACTGACCGAGTGGTTCACCGATGTCTTCGTCGACGGCACCGACTGGGTGATGCCCGCGAACGTCATCGGGATGTCGCAGCACGCCGACGGCGGCGTGGTCGCGACGAAGCCGTACGCGGCCGGCGGACGGTACATCGACCGGATGACCGACCACTGCGGCGGCTGCCGGTTCGACCCGACCACGCGCCTGGGCGAGGACGCCTGCCCGTTCACCGCCGGGTACTGGGCGTTCCTGGATCGCGCGGAACCGGCGCTCCGGCGGAACCCGCGGATGCACCGCCCGCTGCAGCAGATGCGGGCGATGCCGGACCTGGCGGCCGTCGTCGCGCAGGAGGCAGCCCGGCAGACGCCGTGAGACCGCCCGGTAGGGTCGGATCGTGGCTCTGATCAACGACGAATCCACCGACCGCTACGACCTCCGCGAGTTCCACCCGCAGACCGACGACCAGGGGGCGCCGGACGCCACCACCCGCGCCTGGATGGACGCCGTCGGCGTCGGGTTCCACGAGCCTCCGGAGTCCGACGAGGGCGCCGCTCGCATGGCGTCGCACTTCATCGCCGACCAGGAGACCTTCCTCGGCGTCTACGTCAACCGACCCGCAGCCGGGTCCGTGGACGAGACCTGGCCCGCCGGCACGTTCACCTGGTTCCCGAAGGACCTCAGCTGGGGCGACGGTTCCGCCGTCCGCACGCAGGCCGTGTCCGCCGTGACCGTCCGCCCGACCGAACGTCGTCGCGGGATCCTCCGCCGGATGATGACGCACGCGCTCGAGCGCGGCGTGGCGGAGGGCTACGCGGTCGCGTCGCTGACCGCCTCCGAGGGCACCATCTACCGCCGGTTCGGCTTCGGCTGCGCGATCCGCGAGCGGGCCGTGCACGTCCGCCGCGACCGGGCGCTGCCGTTCCTCGCGCCGACCACCGGCACCGTCGTGATGGTCACCACACAGTGGCTGGCGGACGGCGTCGGCCCGGAGGTCTTCGCTCGCTTCCACGCCCGCACCCCCGGCTCGATGATCCGCAACACCGGCACCTGGCCGATCGTGTTCGGCGAGTTCGGCCCCGACGGGCAGAAGGCGAAGGATGTCCGCGCCGCCGTGCACCGCCCCGAGGGCTCCGACGAGGTCGACGGCTACGTCACCTGGCGGGTCGTCGAGGGCAAGACCGGCGAGGACACCCGCGTCGAGATCGTCGACCTGGTGTACACGACGGACGCCGCCTACCTGTCGCTGTGGGAGTTCCTGCTCTCCATCGACCTCAACGACGTCGTCGTCTACAAGCGCTCACGTCTGGACGACCCGATCGTCGCCGCGCTGGCGGACGCCCGCTCCTACGACGTCGACCACGAGGAGGACCACGTCTGGCTGCGCGTCCTCGACGTCGCCGCCGTGCTCGAGTCCCGCCCGTACGCGGCCGACGGCTCGCTCACGATCTCGGTCACCGACACGCTCGGCCACGCGTCCGGCACGTACCGCCTCGACGTCCGGGAGGCCCGCGGCACCGTCACCCGCCTGGCATCCGACGCGGACGTGGCCGGCTCCGACGTCGCGCTCGACGTCGCCGACCTGGGGGCGCTGTTGATCGGGTCGGTCTCGCCGGTGACGCTCGCGGCCGCGGGGCTGCTGCGTGCGGCGGACCCGGCGGCGCCGGTGCTCCTCCGCGCGATGCTCACCCCGCCGCGGACCCCGCACGGCATCACGTACTTCTGACGCCGCGGCGGCCGCGGGCGGCAGCGCGTCCGGCGGTCGCGCGCGGGCGGCAGCGCCGCGTGGCGTCGCACAACAGGAACCGGCCCGAACCACGGGATGCAGTGGTTCGGGCCGGTTCCTGTTGTGCGGGTCCGGCGTGCTCCGCGGGCGGCCGGGACCGGTCGGCACCGCGGGCGGGCCGGAACGGACCGGCAGGACGGGAGGCCCGCCCTACGCCCGGCGGCGCACCCGCGGGTCGACCACGGCGTAGACCAGGTCGACGACGACGTTCGCCGTGACGACCAGGAACGCCGAGAACACCGTGAACCCGACGACGACCTGCAGGTCCAGCGTGTGCACCGCGTCGATGAGCAGCGCCCCGAGGCCCTGCATCGAGAACACCTTCTCGGTGATGACAGCACCACCGAGCAGCGTGCCGAGGTCGAGCCCGAACAGCGTCACCACGGGCAGGATCGCCGTCCGCAGCCCGTGCCGCACGACGACCTGACGCTCGCGCAGGCCCTTCGCGCGGGCGGTCCGGACGAAGTCCTGCCCCATCGCCTCGAGCATCTCGCCACGGGTCAGTCGGGCGTAGATCGCGGCGCTGATGAACGCGAGCACGCACCACGGCAGCACCAGGTGCGTCAGCCAACCGACCGGGTCCTCGGTCAGCGGCACGTACCCGCTGGTCGGCAGGATCCCGAGCACGAAGCCGAACAGCAGGATCGACAGCAGCCCGATCAGGTACGCGGGTGAGGACACCCCCGCCACCGCGACGGTCATCACGGTGCGGTCGAGCGCCGAACCCGGGCGGAGCGCCGAGGCGGTCCCGCCCAGCACACCGGCGACGAGCCAGAGGAGCGCCGCACCGATCGCGATCGAGGCCGTGACGGGCAGGCGGTCGACGATGAGCGTGGTGACGCTCTCGTGCAGCTGGAACGAGTAGCCGAAGCAGGGTGCGGCGCACTGCACGGCCGAGACACCGCTGCCGAACGAGCGGCCGGTGAAGATCCCGCCCAGGTACGCCGTGAACTGCAGGATCCACGGCTTGTCGGTACCGAGGAACGCCTGCACCTGCGCCAGTCGGTCCGGGGTGCAGGGCTTGTCGCAGATCGCCCGCGCCGGGTTCGTCGGCAGGAGCATGAACAGGGCGTAGGTGATCGCGGCGACGACGAGCAGCACGACGACGGCGCCGAGCACCCGGAACAGCACGAAGCGGAGCGCGGTCATCGGCTGCCTCCTCTCGGGTCGAGGGCGTCGCGGAGGGCGTCGCCGAGCACGTTGAACGCCAGGGTGACGAGGAACAGGGCGGCTCCCGGGAAGACGAGGTACATCGGGTCGGTCTGCACCCAGCCGACGGCGTCGCCGATGCTGCGGCCCCACGAGGGGGTCGGCGGGGTGACGCCGACGGCCAGGAAGGACAGCGCGGCCTCGGCGCCGATCATCGACGGGATCGAGATGGTGGCGTAGACGGTGATCGTCGCGGCGAGGTTCGGCAGGAGCTGGGTCCGGATGACGTGCCAGCGTCCGGCACCCATCGCGGTCGAGGCCACGACGTAGTTCCGCTCGCGCAGCGACAGCGTCTGGCCGCGGATCACACGCGCGACCGCCGGCCACCCGAAGAACCCGATGACCAGGACGACCAGGACGGGCTTCGGGAACGACGTCGGCACGATCGCGGTCAGGGCGATCATGAACACCAGCGACGGGAACCCGAACATGACGTCGACGACCCGGCTGAGCACGCGGTCGTACCAGCCACCGAAGAAGCCGGTCGTGACGCCGACGAGCACGCCGATGACCAGCGAGAACACGGTCGCGGCGAGCCCGATGCCGAGCGAGGTCCGCGCACCGTAGGTCACGATCGCGAAGAGGTCCCGCCCGGTCAGGGGCTCCACACCGAACCAGTGCTCGGCGCTCATCCCGCCCAAGGGACCGCGGGGTGCGCCGAAGTCGTTGAGCGCCCCCACGTGGTACCCGTAGGGGTCCTGCCCGCTGATCCGCGCGATGAGCGGCGCCGCGATGGCGACCACGACGAACACGGCGATGACCACCGCGGCGGTCACGGCCCACCGGTCACGACGGATGCGTCCGACGACGGCGCGGAAGCCGGTGCCGGAGCCCGGAGTCGGACGGACCGGACGGTCGACGACGTTCGCGGTCATGCGACCACCCCTTCCCACTCGCGCCAGGCACGGCGGCGTTCGGCCTGTCGGGCCGGGTCGGCGACCGGTGCGGCGGCGAGCAGCATGCGTGTGTAGTCCTCCTGCGGGTCGTCGAGGACGGCCTGCGTCGTGCCGTGTTCGACGATCCGGCCGTGGTGCAGCACGGCGACCCGGTCGGCGAGCTGCCGGACGACGGCCAGGTCGTGGCTGACGAGCAGACACCCGAACCCGAACTCGTCCTGCAGGTCACGGAGCAGGTCGAGCACCGCGGCCTGCACGGTGACGTCGAGCGCCGAGGTCGGTTCGTCGGCGATGAGCAGTGCCGGCCGGAGCGCCAGCGCCCGGGCCACGGCGACACGCTGCCGCTGGCCGCCAGAGAGCTGGTGCGGGAACCGCTCGGCCCACGACGGGTCGAGTTGCACGGCCTCCAGCAGCTCGCGGACGCGTGCCGGTCGGTCGGCGCTCGGTTCGTGCACCAGCAGCGGCTCGGCGATGCTCCAGCCGATGCTCTGCCGCGGGTTCAGCGACGAGGCCGGGTCCTGGAACACGATCCCGACGCGCTTGCGGATGTCACGGAGACGCCGGCCTCGGGCGGTGCGGAGGTCCTGCCCGTCGACGTCCACGGTGCCCTCGACCACCGGGACGAGGCCGGCCAGGGCGCGGCCGATCGTGGTCTTGCCCGAACCGGACTCCCCCACGAGGCCCAGGGTCTCGCCGGCGTGCAGCTCGAGGTCGATGCCCGACACGGTCGGGTCGCCACGGCGCAAGTACCGCACGCCGACGTCGCGCAGGCGCGCGACCACCGGCCGGGAGGCGCGCCCCGCGTCGTCCGCGACGCTCGCGCTGGGCGACGTGGCTCGGGCCGTCGGACGCGAGTCCGGTCGCTCAGCGCGAGTCTCGGCAGAGGCGCCGTCCGAGGCGGAGGTGGGCCGCGCCTCCAGAGCGGGCACGGCCGCGAGGAGCGCTCGCGTGTACTCGGCCTGCGGGCGCGCGAACAGGTCGACGACCGGGCCGTGCTCGACGGGGTCACCGCGACGCATCACGAGCACCTCGTCGGCGACGTCCGCCACCACGCCCATGTCGTGCGTGATGAGCAGCACCGCGAGCCCGCGGTCGCGGCACAGGTTCCGGAGCAGGTCGAGGATCCCCGCCTGCACGGTGACGTCGAGCGCCGTCGTCGGCTCGTCGGCGATGAGCGCGACCGGGTCACCGGCCAGGGCCATCGCGATCATCGCGCGCTGCAGCTGTCCGCCCGAGAGCTCGTGCGGGAAGGCCTTCCGGATCCGCGCCGGATCGGCGATGCCGGCGGACCGGAGCAGCTCGTCGACTCGAGCGGACACCCCGGCGCGGTCGAGGGCGGTCGGGTGTGCCCGGACCGCCTCGGCGATCTGGGTCCCGATCGACAGCACCGGCGTGAACGAGTTCATCGGCTCCTGGAACACCACACCGATGCCGGCGCCGCGCACCTGGCGCAGTTCCTCGACGGGTGCGCCGACGAGCTCCTCGCCGCGGAACCGGGCGCTGCCCTCGACGCGCGCCTGCGGTGGCAGGAGTCCGAGCACGCTCATCGCGCTGACGGACTTGCCGGAGCCGGACTCGCCGACGAGCGCCAGGACACGACCGGGCGTCAGGTCGAAGGAGACGTCACGGACGACGGGCTCCGCCCGCCCCCCCCCCCCGCCCCCGCCCCCCCCCCCCCC
>NZ_JARUXD010000087.1:0-11542 GCF_030433875.1 Curtobacterium sp. PsM8
CGTCACCCGTCCGTCGGACGGGTGACGGGCCTCCAGTGCGTGGTCTGGTGACCAGCGGCTGCGGGACCGACGTCGTGGTCGGCCAGGTCAGGCCTGCGGCGTCTCCGGAGCGTCGATCGGGTCGAGGACCGCGGTCGACGCGGTGCTCGTCGAGACCTGCTCGGGCCGGCGGTTGGTGCGGGTGCGGTGCGAGCTGAGCTCGTCGTTCTGGAGTGCCATCGTGCTCGTCCTGGGTGAGGGGGGACCGTCGGTGGGTGACCGACTGCGGAACACCGTACCTCGCGATCCGGACAGAGGGACAATCCCGCGTCCGGGTGTCATGATCCGTCCCCCACGGGCGTCCCCCGGATGTCCCCGCCGGGTCAGCGGACCGTCACCGAGCGACAGCCGAGCAGCGTGTTCGCGGTGCCGGTCCCGACGTTGATGCCGTAGGCACACACCTTGTGCGTGCCCTTCGCCAGCGCGACCGTCCGCGAGTACCCGGACGCCGCCGGTGCACCGGGGTGCGCGCGCACGACGTCCGGACGGGCGATCGAGGTGGACACCCGCCCGAGGCTCTTCGCCCCCGAGGTGGTGTCGTACAGGGCCACCGCGAGCGGGTCGCGGGTGTCCGGGTCGTACGCCCACCCCGACAGCGTCACGCCCGTGCTGCCGGCCGTCACGGCGTCCAGCGTGCCGCGCGGGTCGTGCGACGTGTCCGGTGCTGCCGCGGCGCCCTTCTTCATGACCACCGGGGCGCTCGCGTCCGCGGCCGCGGCGCTGCCGTCCGGGTGGTGGACGGTGACGCGGACACCGTACTTGCCGGCCGGCTTCGCGCCCAGGCTGAACGGCACCGAGTTCGTGCCCTTCACGACGGCGACCCCGGCCGCGATGCGCTGCCAGCTGCCGCTGCCGATCCGCACGGCGACGTCGGCGGTCGCTCCCGACACCCAGGCGTTGTCGTGGAACGTGACCGTGGTCGAACCGGTCGCCGTCGGGTCCGCGCGGAGGTGCACCGATTTGAGGTGCCAGACGGCCTTCCCCGGGTCCTCGTTCGGGTCGAAACGGAGGCCCGTGATCGTCTGCCCGGCCCACCCGGCCTTCGGCGCGATCGCGTCCTCGTCCAGCGGGTTCTGCGCCGTCATGTCGACGGTGGTCTCACTGGCGTTGGCGTTCGAGTAGGTCAGCAGGTCGTTCCCGATCTGCGGGGTGCCCGTCCCGGACACGTTCCAGATCGCCCGCGCCAGCTTGCCGCCGCCGGCCGACCCGGACAGGTCGAACGGCCCGTCGTACCGCAGGTCGTACTGGAGGTAGTGGTAGGTGCTGCCGGCCAGGCGCGAGACCGGCAGGTGGACCTGGGGGTCGTTCTGCAGCGGTCCGGCGTTCCGGGCCGTGATGCCGCGGCTGTCCCGGCTCAGCACCGTCGCGTTGGAGTACCGGACGCTCGAGGTCGCCGGGGCCGACGTGAAGTTCCAGGGGCGTCCGGTCGTCGCCGTCGCGTAGTCCTGCCCCTGCGACGGGTTCGGCGAGTCCACGACCACCTGCGGTCGCGGTGTCACCGTGTAGCCGCCGTAGGCGCCGGCGGGCATGCCGGCGTGCGGGTGGGTGGCGTCCGGGGCGGCGTGCAGGCGCACCCAGTCGATGCTGACCTGCTTGCCGGTGTTGCCCGTCCCCTTCGGCAGCACGACCGGGTCCAGGCGGAACACGACCTTCTTGGCCGATCGCCACGGCACCTTCGCGAGGAGGTTCGACTTGGCGTTGAGGTCGAAGTCGTACACGTGCGGCCCCTGGACGACGGGGAACGAGAACCCGCCGCCACAGGCCGAGGTCTGCTCGCGGCAGGTGAACCAGTAGACGGCGCCGATGTGCTTGGTGAGCGGCTGGTCCATCGAGAACGTCAGCCGCGAGTACTTCGCGGGGTCGACCGGCTGCCGGGCACCGTCACGACCGGTCGCCAGGCTGCCGGAGATCGAGTGCACCAGGAACAGCTGGTTGCCGAGCGCGAGGTCCACCTTGAGCGCCCCGCCGGACACCGTCGCCCGTGTGCCCGAGAAGTCGGTGTTGAAGTCGGCTGCGTTGCTGAAGTCCCACGCGTCGCCGTACACGTCGCTGGCGTAGTCGGCCGCCTCGGACTCCGTGGTCGCCGCGGAGGCCCGGACCGGTGCGCCGACGGCGGCACCGAGCGCGAGTCCGGCGGCGACCGCGACGGCCGTCGCGATGGCGACCGCCTGTCGCGGGCCGCGCAGGCGTCGCGTCCGGCGCGTGCGTCCCGTCTGGGGCGTGGTGGCGGTGTGGTCGTGCATGTGCTGTCCCCTGCCTGTTCGTCCGGGGCCCTGTGGTCGGGGCACGCCGGCGTCGCGGACGACCGGGCCGTTCCGACCCGGTCCGGGGTCGGCACGTCGGGAGCGCACGAGGTCGTCGAACGGAGCCTACGACGCGGTCGACGACAGCGGAAGGAGGACGGTCCGCGGCGCGCGGGCCAGCTCACTGAAGGTCATCGCAGCCGCTAGTGGAACCAGTCCTGCGCGCGGATGTCCCGGAGCGCCTGCCGACGTGTCTCCGGGTCGAGGGTCATCACGTAGACGGTGCCGTCCAGGTGGTCGCACTCGTGCTGCAGGGCCTCGGCCATCAGCCCGGTGCCCTCGAGCTCCACCGGTTCGCCGTCGACGTCCACGCCCCGCACCTTGGCGTACGGGAAGCGCTTCGTCGGGTACGCCAGACCGGGCACCGACAGGCACCCCTCGTCCATGAGCTCGGGCTCGCCGGCGGTCTCGACGACCTCGGGGTTGAGGACGTACCCGACCTCGCCGTCGACGTTGTACGAGAACGCGCGGAGGCCGACCCCGATCTGCGGCGCGGCCACGCCGGCGCGGCCGGGCTCCTTGACGGTGTCGATGAGGTCCTGCACGAGTTCGCGGACACCGTCGGAACCGATGCGGACCGGGTCGGCGGGCGAACGGAGGACGGGGTCGCCGAACAGGCGGATGGGACGGACGGTCACGTTACTGCAGCACCACCAGGAGGTCGCCGGCGTCCACCTGCTGGGTCACCGGGATCGCGAGACGGCCGACGGTCCCCGCGACGGGTGCCGTGATGGCCGCTTCCATCTTCATCGCCTCGATGCTCGCCACGGCCTGACCGGCCTCGACGACGTCACCGACGGCGACCTTGAGCGTCACGACCCCGGAGAACGGGGCGGCGACGTGCTTCGGGTCGGACCGGTCCGCCTTCTCGGCGGCCTTGGTCTCGACGACGACCGAACGGTCACGCACGGCCACCGGCCGGAGCTGTCCGTTCATGGTCGCCATCACGGTCCGGATGCCCCGGGCGTCGACCTCGCCGATCGCCTCGAGCCCGACGAGCAGGTTCACGCCCTTGCCGAGCGGCACGACGTGCTCCTCGCCGGCGCGGAGGCCGTACAGGTAGTCGACGGTCGGGACGACGGACAGGTCGCCGTACTCGTCGCGGACCTGCTGGAACTGGCGGGTCGGCTGCTCGAACAGCAGGCGGTTCAGGGCCTGCTGCCGCACGGTGCCCGGGGTGTCGAGGGCAGCACGCTCGTGCTCCGGCACCGGGGTGACCTCGATCCGGACGTCACGCCCGGCCAGGACCTTCGAGCGGAACGGCTCCGGCCAGCCGCCCGGCAGGTCACCGAGCTCGCCCGCCATGAAGCCGACCACCGAGTCCGGCACGTCATACTTCTCCGGGTGCTGCTCGAAGTCCGCCGGGTCGGCGTCGACCGCCGCGAGCTGCAGGGCGAGGTCGCCGACGACCTTCGACGACGGGGTGACCTTCGGCGGGCGTCCGAGGATCCGGTTCGCCTCGGCGTACCAGTCCTCGACCTGCTCGAAGCGGTCGCCGAGGCCGAGCGCGATGGCCTGCTGCCGGAGGTTCGACAACTGCCCGCCGGGGATCTCGTGCTTGTACACACGGCCGGTCGGGCCGGCGAGCCCGGACTCGAACGGCGCGTACACGCGGCGGACGGCTTCCCAGTAGGGCTCGAGGTCGCCGACGGCACCGAGGTCGATGCCGGTGTCCCGCTCGGTGTGTGCGAGGGCGGCGACCAGCGCCGACATGCTCGGCTGGCTGGTGGTGCCGGCCATCGGTGCCGCGGCCACGTCCACCGCGTCCGCACCGGCATGGGAGGCCGCCAGGAGGGTCGCGAGCTGCCCGCCCGCGGTGTCGTGCGTGTGCACGTGCACCGGCTGGTCGAACCGTTCGCGCAGCGCGGCGACGAGCTTCTCGGCCGCACCGGCGCGGAGGAGCCCGGCCATGTCCTTGATGCCGATCACGTGCGCGCCGGCGTCGACCATCTGCTCGGCGAGCCGCAGGTAGTAGTCGAGCGTGTAGAGGTCCTCGGCCGGGTCGAGGAGGTCGCCCGTGTAGCAGAGCGCCGCTTCCGCGACGGCCGTGCCGGTGGCGAGCACGGCCTCCAGGGCGGGACGCAGCTGACTGACGTCGTTCAGCGCGTCGAAGACCCGGAAGACGTCGACGCCGGTCGCGGCGGCCTCGGCGACGAACGCGTCCGTCACCTCGGTCGGGTACGGCGTGTAACCGACCGTGTTGCGGCCGCGCAGCAGCATCTGGATCGGGATGTTCGGCATCGCCTGACGCAGCGAGGTCAGACGCTCCCACGGGTCCTCGCCGAGGAACCGGAGGGCGACGTCGTAGGTCGCGCCACCCCAGGCCTCGACGCTGAGCAGCTGCGGGGTGAGCCGCGCGACGGACGGCGCGACCGCGACGAGGTCCTTCGTGCGGACCCGCGTGGCGAGGAGCGACTGGTGTGCGTCCCGCATCGTGGTCTCGGTGACGGCCAGCGCGGTCTGTGCGCGGAGCGACCGGGCCCACTCGGCCGGGCCGACGCGGAGCAGCAGGTCACGCTGCCCCTCGGGGACCGGGGCGCCGAGGTCGACGGCCGGCAGCTTCGACGCCGGGTCGACGACGTGCGCTGCGGGCGAGCCGTTCGGCTTGTTGACCGTGACGTCGGCGAGCCAGTTGAGGACCTTCGTGCCGCGGTCCTTCGACACGTGGCCGTCGAACAGCTGCGGACGTTCGCCGATGAACGCCGTGGAGACGTCACCGCGGGCGAAGTCCGGGTCCTCGAGGACGGCCTGCAGGAACGGGATGTTCGTGCTGACGCCGCGGATCCGGAACTCGGCCAGGGCCCGACGCGCGCGGGCGACGGCCGCCGGGAAGTCCCGACCGCGGCACGTCATCTTCGCGAGCATCGAGTCGAAGTGCGGGCTGATCTGCGCACCCGTGGCGACCGTGCCGCCGTCGAGCCGCACGCCGGCGCCACCCGGGCTGCGGTAGGTGGTGATGCGGCCGGTGTCGGGACGGAAGCCCTGGTTCGGGTCCTCGGTCGTGATGCGCGTCTGCAGCGCGGCACCGTGCACCGCGACCGAGTCCTGCGACAGCCCGAGGTCGGCGAGGGTCTCCCCCGCGGCGATCCGCATCTGCGACTGGACGAGGTCGACGTCGGTGACCTCTTCGGTCACCGTGTGCTCGACCTGGATGCGCGGGTTCATCTCGATGAAGACGTGCTGGCCGGCGCGCTCCCCCACGGTGTCGAGCAGGAACTCGACCGTGCCGGCGTTGACGTACCCGATCGACCGGGCGAAGGCCACGGCGTCGCGGTGCAGTGCTGCGGCGATCTCCGGGTCGAGGTTCGGCGCCGGGGCGATCTCGACGACCTTCTGGTTGCGGCGCTGCACCGAGCAGTCCCGCTCGAACAGGTGGATCGTGCCGGCGTCGGTGCCGGTCGCGTCGGCGAGGATCTGGACCTCGATGTGGCGCGGCCGGAGCACCGCCATCTCGAGGAACATCGTCGGGTCGCCGAACGCACTGTCGGCCTCCCGCATCGCCTCTTCCAGTGCGGGACGGAGTTCGGCCGGGGTCTCCACCCGGCGCATGCCACGACCGCCACCACCGGCGACCGCCTTCGCGAACACCGGGAAGCCGATCGCCTCGGCACCGGCCACGAGTTCGTCGACGTCGCGGCTGGCCGGGGTGCTCGCGAGCACCGGGACACCCGCCGCGATCGCGTGCTCCTTCGCCGTCACCTTGTTGCCGGCCATCTCGAGCACGTGCTCGCCCGGGCCGATGAAGGTGATGCCCGCAGCGGCAGCCGCGGCGGCGAGCTCCGGGTTCTCGGACAGGAAGCCGTAGCCGGGGTAGATGGCGTCCGCCCCCGACTCGCGGGCGACCCGGATGATCTCGGAGACGTCCAGGTAGGCGCGCACCGGGTGGCCGCGCTCGCCGATCAGGTAGGCCTCGTCGGCCTTCAACCGGTGCAGGGAGTTGCGGTCTTCGTACGGGTAGACCGCAACGGTCCGGGCACCGAGCTCGTACGCTGCGCGGAAGGCTCGGATGGCGATCTCGCCACGGTTCGCGACCAGGATCTTGGTGAACACGAGGTCCCTTTCAGCCCGGGTTGAGGTCTCACAACCTTACTGGCGGTAACGTTGCTCATCGTGCATGTACTCAGCGTGAGCTCCCTCAAGGGCGGTGTCGGCAAGACGACGGTGACGCTCGGCCTGACGTCGGCGGCGTTCGCCAAGGGTCTGCGCACCCTCGTGGTGGACCTCGACCCGCAGTCGGACGTCTCCACGGGCCTCGACATCAACCTCACCGGCCACCTCAACGTGGCCGACGTCCTCGAGAACCCGAAGGAGAAGATCGTCCGCCAGGCCATCGCGCCGTCCGGCTGGACGAAGGGTTCCCAGGGCAAGATCGACGTCATGGTCGGGTCGCCCTCGGCCATCAACTTCGACGGGCCGCACCCGTCGATC
The DNA here is from genome assembly GCF_030433875.1 of Curtobacterium sp. PsM8. NCBI lineage: Bacteria > Bacillati > Actinomycetota > Actinomycetes > Micrococcales > Microbacteriaceae > Curtobacterium > Curtobacterium sp. PsM8. The sequence goes on from NZ_JARUXD010000087.1 coordinate 6,771, forward strand.
CGCGACATCTGGAAGCTCGAAGAGGCCCTGGCGAACGTCGAGGCCGACTACGACCTGGTCCTCATCGACTGCGCCCCGTCGCTGAACGCGCTGACCCGCACGGCCTGGGCGGCGTCGGACCGCGTGACCGTCGTCACCGAGCCCGGACTGTTCTCCGTCGCCGCGGCCGACCGGGCCCTGCGTGCGATCGAGGAGATCCGTCGTGGTCTCTCGCCGCGCCTCCAGCCCCTCGGCATCATCGTGAACCGCGCCCGCGTGCAGTCGCTCGAGCACCAGTTCCGCATCAAGGAGCTCCGCGACATGTTCGGGCCGCTCGTGCTCTCCCCGCAGCTGCCCGAGCGCACGTCGCTGCAGCAGGCGCAGGGTGCCGCGAAGCCGCTGCACGTCTGGCCGGGCGAGTCGGCGCAGGAGATGGCGCGGAACTTCGACCAGCTGCTCGAGCGCATCATGCGTACGGGCAAGATCGGCCCGTACGCGGACGGTGCGGGCGCGATCGCCTGACGTTCGTTCGTCGTTCGGAGGGTCGCCCGCGGGCGGCCCTTCGTCGTTCCCGGGGCGCGTGCGGCCGAGCGGCCAGGACACCCCGCTCAGTTCCGCCGAGCGGTCACGAAGTGTCGGCTGTGCCCCGCGCGAACGACGATTCGTGACCGGTCGGCAAGGGAACGCGGGCGCGTCGGGCCCGTCCGGCGGCTCCCGGCAGCTCCCGACGGCTCCCGCCGAGCGGCCAGGACACCCCGCTCAGTTCCGCCGAGCGGTCACGAAGTGTCGGCTGTGCCCCGCGCGAACGACGATTCGTGACCGGTCGGCAAGGGAACGCGGGCGCGTCGGGCCCGTCCGGCGGCTCCCGGCAGCTCCCGGCGGCTCCCGGCGAGCGGCCAGGACACCCCGCTCAGTTCCGCCGAACGGTCACGAAGTGTCGGCAAAGTCCGGCGAGAACGACGATTTGTGACCGGTCGGCGGGGGGCGCGTGGCGCGGCGGCGGGGGCGCGGCCGGGAGGCGCGGTGCCCGCCCGTCAGGCAGGCGTCGGAACCGGGACGGTCACGACAGCCACGAAGGCCGGGACGGTCAGGACGCGCGGGTCGCCCGGCGCGCCGCGAGCTCGTCGCTCGGGTCCTCTGCCGGGGTGGCGTCGAGCTCGACCAGGGAGGACTCGACCTCGCGCAGGACCTTGCCCACGGCGATGCCGAAGACACCCTGCCCGCGGGACACCAGGTCGATGACCTCGTCGTCGGAGGTGCACAGGTAGACCGAGGCGCCGTCGGACATCAGGGTCGTCTGCGCCAGATCGCTCACGCCGGCTTCGCGGAGCTGGTTCACGGCGGTGCGGATCTGCTGCAGCGAGATGCCGGTGTCGAGCAGGCGCTTCACGAGCTTGAGGACGAGGATGTCGCGGAAACCGTAGAGCCGCTGCGAGCCGGATCCGGCAGCGCCGCGGATCGTGGGCTGCACGAGTTCGGTGCGGGCCCAGTAGTCGAGCTGGCGGTAGCTGATTCCGGCTGCCTTCGCGGCGACGGTGCCGCGGTAGCCGTTCTGCTCGTCGTGCTCGGGCAGGCCGTCGGTGAACAGCAGCCCGAGGTCGTACCGCGTCATGTCAGACGGGGTACCGGGGACATCGTTCCCACTCATCAGCTTGCCTTCCACGACGATCGAGCTCCCACCCGAAGCTTCAACAGCGGGTTGAGAGTTGTTCCGAGGTCCACGGTAGCGAGTCGGGCGGCGTGGAGGCGGGACATCCGCACCGGCGCGTCCGGCGTGTCGAGGATATGCCCCGGCACCGACCGCCGTCGAGGGTCCGACCCGCCCGGGCCGCTCACGAGTCGAGCCGACCGATGGCCGCGCGGATGAGTGACGATCGGATGACCTCGAGGTGTCCGGCGATCTCCCGGGCGAGTTCGAGGGCCTTCGCGCGGGACGTGGCGTCCCCGCGGCGGGACACCGGCATGAGGGCGGACTCGATGAGACCGACCTCGCGCTCGGCGGTGCTGCGGAAGGTCCGGAGGTGTCGGGGCTCGATGCCGGAGCGCTGCAGCTCGACCAGGGCCTTCAGCACACCGACCGAGTCCTCGCCGTAGGAGTCGGACGCCGGGATGAGCGAAGCGGACACGGCGTCACCGACGAGCATCGGCGACGCCCCGGCCGCGCGCTGGAGTTCGTCGCGGGAGTACCGCCGCTCGCGCCCGAGCATCGACGGACGCGGGACGTCACCACCGCCCGGCAGGGTCGGTTCGCGTCCGGCGTCGAGGTCGGCGAGGTAGTCCTTGATGACCTTGAGCGGCAGGTAGTGGTCGCGCTGCAGCCCGAGCACGATGCGCAGTCGGTCGACGTCGGCCGACGAGAACTTCCGGTAGCCGCTCTGGGTGCGGATCGGCGTGACGAGTTCGCGCTCTTCGAGGAAGCGCAGCTTGGAGCTCGACAGGTCGGGGAACTCCGGCTTCAGACGCGCGAGGACCTGCCCGATCGTGAGCAGGTCCGGCGCCGGGGACACCGCCCGCGCCGCAGCGGAGCGGGGCGCCACTACGCGTTCGCCAGGCGCGCCAGGTCGACCCGGGAGGCGTAGAACGTCAGCCGGAACTTGCCGACCTGCACTTCGGAACCGTCGACGAGCAGTGCTTCGTCGATGCGGACACCGTCGAAGTACGTGCCGTTCAACGAGCCGAGGTCCTTCACGCTGAACGACGTGCCCTGACGGACGAAGTCGGCGTGCTTGCGCGACACCGTGACGTCGTCGAGGAAGATGCTGGCGTCGGGGTGTCGGCCGGCCGTCGTGACGTCGGAGTCGAGGAGGAACCGCGCACCCACGTTCGGACCGCGACGGACGACGAGCAACGCCGAGCCCGACGGCAACGCGGAGATCGCGTCGCGTTCTTCTGCGGTGACTCCGGCCTCGGGCGTGAGCGCCGCGGCGTTCTCCATGCTGAAGGTCAGCGTGGTGTCGACCAGCCGCTCTTCCGGGCGTCCCGGCTGCGGGACCACTGGATCTGGCATCGTGGACCTCCTCCTCTTGGTCGTCCAGCGTATCGGAAACGACGCACTCGGCGAGAGCCCCGTGCACAGGGGACATGCGGCGGCCTCCCGTCCGTCAGGTTGCCGGGCCGTGCCGCAGCGCCTCTGCGGTCAGTGCCCGGCGCCGGACGGCGCCGACTTACCGGACTGCACGTCGTGCAGGATCTCCTGCACCTCGGAGTCCTTCAGCCGCGTCCAGGGCGAGCCGTCGGGGTCGCTGGTGGAGGCCTCCGGGCTGTCGCCGGTGTTCCACCACTTCGCCTGGTACGGCGTGCCGTCGAACAGGACCCGGTCGCCGGTGTCGTAGCTCGTGGTGCCCGACCAGGCCGGGTAGGTGCCGGACGGCAGCTGGACGGGTGCGACCGGCTTCTCCCCCGGCAGCACCGGGCCGACGAGCTGCCACGGCGTCTCGTAGGAGCTGAGCACGGCGTCGTCGGGCAGGTCGCCGGACGTCCACCACTTGGCCTCGTAGACGTTGCGGTGCCAGACGATCTTGGTGCCCTCGAGGTAGGCCGAGTCCTTGTCCCACACCGGGTAGGGGCTGGTCGACGGGTCGTCGGAGGGCTGCGTGGTCGAGGACGGCTCGGCGGTCGTCACGTCGCCGGACGCCGCGACGATGCCGCCGCTGAAGCCCTTGCCGAGCACGTCGGCGAACAGCTTGCCGTCCTGGTCGACCCCGGAGCACGAGTTCGACACGGTGGACAGGTTGACGTAGTTCGAACCGCACGTGGTGTCGCGGTTGAGGGACCACATCGACATCCGGCCGAGCCCGGTCTGGCGCGCCCAGGCGTTGAGCTTCGCCGCGTCGCGCATCGAGAAGACCTCGTCCTGCACGTCGTTCTGGCCGATCATCGGGGTGGCGCCGACCTTGTGCCAGAGCGTGCCGTCGCTGAGCGGGGTGCCGGCGCGGGTGTACAGGATGCCGAGCTGGCGGTGCACCTGCTGCAGGGTCTCGACCGAGGCCGAGTACATGCTCTGGCTCGAGCCCATGCTGTCGCCGTAGTCCATCGTCATGGCGTTGACGCCGGCCAGGTCGACCCCGGCGCTGAGGAACTGCGACACGGCCTTGGTGCCGTCGGCGGTCAGTCCGCCGGGCGCGGCGGGCAGCGTGAGCCACACGGCGAGCGGGTGTCCGGCGCCGCGACGCTGCTCCTGCAGTTCCGCCACGGCCTGGGCACGGCGCTTGCCGGCGTCGGCCTTGGTCAGGTCGTCGCTCTCGATGTCGAAGTCCACCGTGGAGACGTCGTAGCGCTTCACGACGCTCTGGTACGCCGACACGAGCTTGCCCTGGTCGGTGCAGGTCGAGGCGAGCTCGTCGTTGGCCAGGCCGCCGAAGGACACCCCGACGGCGCCCTTCTGCTGCTCGAGGCGGGCGATGCGGCGGTCCAGGTCGAGCTGGTCCCCCGCTTCCTGGAGGCCGTAGGCGGCGCCCCAGGTCGGCGTGCAGGCGTGATCGTGGTCGGCCACCACGAAGGACAGCATGACGTCGCGGCCCTTCGCGGACTTGACGTCCTCGAACGGGAACGTCGGGGTGACGGTGACGTCGGTGTAGGCGGCGAACCAGGGCTTCACCGTCTCGGCGGCCTGGGCGCTCTGCCACCGGTCGAGGGCGGGGGGCCCCCCCGCCGCCCCCCCGCCGGGGCCCCCCCCCGCCCCGGGGGCGCCGGCCCCGGGGGGGGGGGGGGGGGGGGGGCTGGGGGGGGGGGGGGGGGGCCAGATCGGTAGCAGTTTGCTAGACCCTCGTGTCGCCAAGCGCTGGGTTGAGTTC
>NZ_JARUXD010000088.1:0-11159 GCF_030433875.1 Curtobacterium sp. PsM8
GGGGGGGGGGGGGGGGGGGGGGGGGGGGGGGGGCCCCCCCCCCCCCCCCCCCCCCCGCCCGGGTCGCGTCAGGAACCGGAGGTCGGTGCGTCGGTCGGAGCACCGGTGGGCGCGTCACCCGGGGCAGGCGGGGTCGGCGCCGAGCCGTCCGTCGCCGGGGGAGTCGGTGCCTTCCCGTCGGCCTTCGGCGGAGTCGGTGCCTTTCCGTCGCCCTTCGGCGGCGTCGGTGCCTTCCCGTCGGCCTTCGGTGCTGCTCCGTCGGGACCGCACGTGGCGGCTCCGCCGGCCGGACCGGCTCCGGGGCCGGCTGCCGGACCACCGGCGGGACCACCTGCCGGGCCGCCGGCCGCCCCGCCGGCTGCCCCCGGACCGGCGGGCGCACCGCTCGGCGCTCCCGTCGGCGCACCGGTGGGTGCCCCCGACGGCGCCCCGGTCGGAGCGGTGACACTGCTGTTCCCGCCGTCACCGGGACCGGCGGCCATCGCCGCGGTGACGCCGACCCCGCCGAGGACGAGGGTGGCGGCGACCGCGGCACCGATGCCGGCGCGGCGGGCGAAGCGTCGTCGGCCGGCGGTGCGGTCGGCTGCGGGTGCCGTGGTGGGCGCTGCGGCGAAGTGGTCCACCGGGTACTGCTCGGTGGGCTGGTCGTTCCGGTTGCGGTCGTCCTGGTCGTCGTGCTGGTTGCTCTGGTGCATCGGGGTGCTCCTCGTGGTCGTGACGAACCCGTCCGGCTCGCTGTGCACCACGCTGGAAGTCGTGTCTGAAGCAGAACTGAAGCACAGGCGTTGCCCAGGTCGTTCCATGCTCCTTGCTCGCAGAAGACACCTACCGTTCCCGGCGTGACCCTCCCCGCCCGCGTCCTCGTCATCGACGACGACGAGTCCATCCGCACCGCCGTCGCCTCGAGCCTCCGAGCCGAGGGGTTCGCTGTGCGCACCGCCGGTGACGGCGACACCCTGGTCGACGACCTGGCCTCGGGCCGCCCCGACCTGGTGGTGCTCGACTGGATGCTGCCCGGGGCGAGCGGCATCGTGCTGGCCGGCCGGGTGCGCTCGGTGTCGGACGCCGCCGTGGTGATGATGACCGCGCGGGACGAACTCGACGACCGGCTGCGGGGGTTCGCCGAAGGGGCCGACGACTACGTGGTGAAGCCGTTCGCGATGGCGGAGCTCGTGGCCCGGGTCACGGCGGTCCTGCGGCGGCGGGGACGGATCCCGTCCGTGGTCGAGATCGGCGATCTCGTCGTCGACCCGGACGGTGCGACCGCCCGCCGCGGTGGTGCGCTGCTCGACCTGACCGCGACCGAGTTCCGGCTGCTCTGCTTCCTGGCCGAGGGCCGTGGCCGAACGCTGTCGAAGGCGCAGATCCTGACGCAGGTGTGGGGGTACGACGACATCGACCCCAACATCGTCGAGGTGCACCTCAGCGCACTGCGGCGGAAGATGGAGGCGAACGGCCCGCGCCTCATCCACACGATCCGCGGGCTGGGCTACCGGATGAGCGCCGAGCGGATCGCCGCGTGAGCCGCCGCGTCGCCGTCGGCCACGGGACGGACGCCGCCGCTCCCGTCACGCCCGCGCTCCGCACCACGTCCCTCCGACTGCGGACCGTCGTGGCGATCGTGGTGCTCCTGGCCGTCCTGCTCGGCGGCCTGTGCGTCGCGGTGCAGGCCCTGCTCGGCGACCAGCTCCGCGCGCAGACCGTCGACCGGCTGCGGGACCGGGCGTCCGCGGCGGCGGCCCTCGTCGGGACGGTCGACGCCGACGACCTCGCCGACCGGCTGTCCATGCAGGGGCTGTCGGTGCGCATCGTGCAGCCCGACGGTGCCGAGGTGCAGGCCGGCCCGTCGCCCGAGCAGCTCCGCGCCGGACCGCCCGACCCGGGGAACCTGCCCGCGCCGGGATCGGGCCCGGGGGCTGCTGTCGGGAACACCGGCACGGGCACCGGTGTCGGCCGCACCACCACCGGCAGCGCGGACGGCGCGTCCGTGGTGTCCTCGACGACCTCCGAGGACGACGGCGTCCTGACCCTCAGGTCACGGCTCGACGACGGCACGGTCCTGACCCTGACGACCGGCACGCGAGACGTCCAGTCCACCCTGTCGACGCTCGGCTGGGTGATGGGCGCTGCCTCCGCCGGGTTCCTCGTCGTCGCCGTCGTCGGTGTCACCCTCGTCGTCCGCCGGGCGCTCCGACCACTCGACGTCGTGACGTCGACCGCGATGTCGATCGCCGGCGGTGACCGTGGCCGGCGCCTCCGACCGCACCGGGACGACACCGAGATCGGCCGTGTCGCGACCGCGCTCGACACCATGCTCGACGCGGTCGAGGGGGCGGAGGACCAGGCTGTCCAGGCCGAGCTGCGCCTCCGGGCGTTCCTGTCCGATGCCGCTCACGAACTCCGCACCCCGGTCGCCGGTGTCCGGGCGGCCGCGGAGACGCTGATCCGCGCGGGCGTGCAGGGGGAGCAGCAGGAGCAGCTCGCGGTGCACGTCGTACGGCAGGCGGGGCGCGCCTCCCGGCTCGTCGACGACATGCTCACGATGGCGCGGCTGGACCGCGGGATCGACCTCGACCGCCGACCGGTGGACCTGGCCGCGTTCCTGACGGCCGAGGCGGAGCGGCTGGTCCTGCGGCTGCCGTCCGTGCACCTCGACGTGCGCGTGCCGGACCATCCGGTGCCGGCTCTGCTCGATGCGGACCGCATCGCCCAGGTGCTCGGCAACCTCGCCGACAACGCCGCCCGGGCGACCCGCGGCGACGGTCACCTGCTCCTCACGCTCCTGGCCGCCGAGGGGGCGGACACCGCCGTGGTCCGGCTGGAGGACGACGGCGTCGGCATCTCCGCAGTCGACCGTGAGCGGGTGTTCGACCGACTCGTCCGCCTGGACGACGGACGCGAGGACCGCAGCGCCGGCGCCGGGCTCGGCCTGCCGATCGCGCGCGGGATCGCGCGTGCGTCCGGCGGCGAGCTGGTCGCGGCCGACCCGCTCGTCCTGGACGGCGCGGCGTTCGTGCTCACCCTGCCGGTCGCCAGCGCGGCGGCCTCGGTACGCGACCACGGCCGGCAGGCGCGGCTCACCCCCGTCGGCTGAGGAGCGGCCGCGTGGTGCGGTCGCGTCACGCCCCCTCGGGTGCGTCCGCTCGGTACCCTCGTCCGGTGCAGGACGACGCCCCGCAGGTCATCCAGTCGACCGTCGACGCCCCGTGGCTGCCACCCGGCGGCGTCGCCGACGTCGTCCTCGGTGGCCCCGTGCTCCGTCCGACCGGGCTGGTCCGCCTGCTGCTGACCGACGGGGACCGCGTCTTCTGCACGCGCCGCGACGGGTCGGGCAAGGTCGACCTGCCGACGGCGCGCGTCGGTGCGGGCGACCACGACGGTGCGGTCGCGCTCGCAGAACTCGTCCGTCAGGTGCTCGGCGGGCCCGTGCCACTCCGGTACGTCGGGGCGGTCCGCAACACGGTCACGGTGCCGACGCCGGAGTACGAGTGGCCGACCCCGGTTGCGGCGTTCACCGTCTGGACGACAGACGCTCCACCCGTCGTCCCGGGCGAGTGGCTCGCCGGGGGCGCTGATTCGGTGCTGGCTGAGCGGCACTGGTACCCGCTCTGCCGGCGGCTCGTGGCGTCTGCCCACTGACTCACCGGGACACGGCGTCCTCCACCGGCCGCCGGTGCACCGGCCCGCTCCCGTCGACGAGCGCGCCGCCCGGGGCACCTCGGCGGACCGCCACCACCTCCGCCATGATCGACAGCGCCATCTCGGCCGGGGTCTCAGCGCCGATGTCGAGGCCGATCGGGGACCGCAGCCGCCCGGTGTCGGGCGTCCCGAGACCCCGCAGCACCGCGAGCCGTCGCTCGTGCGTCGCCCGCGAGCCCATCGCCCCGACGTACCCGGCACCACGACGGAGCGCGAGGTCGAGCACCTCGGCGTCGAACCGCTCGTCGTGGGTGAGCACGATGACGACGGTGTCCGGTCCGATCGCGGTGTCGGCGAGGATCCGCGGCGGCCACCCGACGACACGCTCCTGCGCCGCCGGGAACCGCTGGTCGGTGAGGAACACCGGCCGCGGGTCGACGACGGTCACCGCGTAGCCGAGCATCGCCGCGGTGTTCGTCACGGCGACGGCGAACTCGACCGCGCCGACCACGATGCACCGCGCCCGTCCGCCGGCGTACTCGGTGAACACACGGGTCCGGCAGCCGTCGGACGCCGTCACGACCGTGCCGAGCGAGGCCGCGTCGAGCGACAGGCCGAGCGACGTCGGCGTCCCGACAGCGGCGGCGCGGAGTGCGTCGACCACGACGGTGTCGGTCGGCAGGACGCGGTGGATGAGGACCTCGACCCGGCCCCCGCACCGCAAGCCCGGTGCCCAGTCGGCCAGGGGGTCGGAGGGGTCCTCGAACCCGAACCGTTCCAGGACCGGGATGCCGGTCGCCAGGACCTGTTCGGCGGTGTCGTACAGCGCCCCCTCGACGCACCCGCCGGAGATCGTCCCGACGACCTCGCCGCCGGGCAGCACGGCCATCGAGGTGCCGGTGCCGCTCGGCGCGCTGCCCTGCACGTCGACGGCGGTCGCGACGACGATCGGCTCGCCGCCGTCGAGCACGGCCAGGAGGCGCGGTGCCAGTTCGAACATCAGGCACCCCCGGCGTCGGTCGCGTCCGCCAGCAGCGCCCACACCCGGTCGCGGGTCATCGGCAGGCGGTACGGCCGGATGCCGATCGCGTCCCGGACGGCGTTCGCGACGGCCGGGGCGACGGGGTTGTAGGGCGCCTCGCTCATCGACTTCGCACCGAGTGGGCCGAGCGGGTCGGAGGTCTCGGCGAACAGCACCTGCGTCCGTGGCACGTCGGAGATCTTCGGCACCCGGTAGGAGCGGAAGGCATCGGTGGTGACCCGGCCGGTGGCGTCGAGCACGACCTCCTCGTAGAGCGTCGACCCGATCGCCTGTGCAGCACCGCCCTCGACCTGGCCACGGAGCTGTTCCGGGTTGAGGACGGTGCCGGCGTCGACGGCCTGCACGCTCTGCAGGATGCGGACCTCGCCGGTCGGTCGGTGCACCGCGACCCGGGCTCCGTGCACCGTGAAGGCGAGGGAGCGCGGCGTGCCGTCGTGGCTGGCGTGGGCGACGAGCGGCCCCTCGGCGAGCAGTTCCGCGTGCCCGACGAGTTCGTCGCCGACGCGGACGCCCTCGGGCTCGACGCTGACCGCCGGGCCGAGCACGCCGGAGGCGGTCCGCGGCGTGCGGGCTGCGACGAGCGCCAGGGCCCGGTCGGTGAGGTCCTTGCGGAGCGCCTGGGCGGCGGCGTACAGGGCACGCCCGGCGACGACGACCCCGGCGGACCCGAACGCCCCGGTGTCGTGGCGCGCGGCGTCGGTGTCGGACTGGTGCACGTCGACCCGGTCGGGTGTGGTGCCGAGCGCGGTGGCGACGAGCTGCGTGTGCACGGTGGTGGTGCCGTTCCCGAACTCGGCGGTGCCGACACCGATCCGGTACCGCCCGCGGGGCAGCAGTTCGACCGAGGTGTGGGCGTGGTGGCCCCGAGGCGGCATGGTGGCGATGGCCGCGAGGGCGACACCGGTGCCGAACGCCCAGTCGGCGGGACCGTCCAGCCCCGGACCGTCGAGCCCAGGACCGTCCAGCCCAGGACCGTCGAGCACCGGCCCGTCCATCCGCGGGACCTCGGGCAGCGGTCCGGCCAGGGCGTCCTCGACGAGGTCCAGGCACTGGTCGAGCCCGTAGCTGCCCTCCCACTGCAGGTCGCTCTGCTCGTGCGGGTCCGTGACGACGAGCGGGTCACCCGGCACCACGACGTTCCGCCGGCGGAACTCGACCGGGTCGAGGCCGAGCTCGCGGGCCAGCTCGTCCATCGCCGACTCGATCGCGAACACCACCTGCCCGAGTCCGTAGCCGCGGAACGCCCCCGACGGCAGGTTGTTCGTGTACACCGACTCGGCGTCGACGCGCTTGACCGGGCACCGGTACACCGCGACGGACTCGCTGACCGAGTGGAACATGACGCCGATGCCGTGGTTGCCGTACGCCCCGGTGTCCATCGTCTGGTCGACGTGCAGCGCCGTGAGCGTGCCGTCCGCGTCAGCACCGAGCCGGACCCGGACACGCATCGGGTGCCGGGTGGGTGCGACCGTGAACTCGTCCCGACGACTGAACTCGAACTGCACGGTGCGGCCGGTCCGCAGCACCGCCAGGGTGACGAGGTCCTCGGTGAGCAGCTCCTGCTTGCCGCCGAACCCGCCGCCCACCCGTTTCGCGACGACGCGCACCCGGGCCGGGTCGAGCGAGAAGACGCGGGCGATCTCGTCCCGCACCAGGAACGGGACCTGCGTGGCGGTCCGGAGCACGAGCCTCCCGTCCGGGTCCACCCACCCGCGGGTGGCGTGCGTCTCGAGGGCCGCGTGCGAGACGCGGCCGGTGGTCCAGACCCCGTCGACGGTCGCGGCCGACGCGGACAGCGCGGCCTCGACGTCGCCGGTACCGCCGTGGAGGCTCGCCACGACGTTCCGCGCCGGCTCGGCGATCCGGTGCTCGGCCGTCGTCTTGTCACCGTGCAGGAGCGGGGCACCCGGCCGACGTGCCGCATCCGGGTCGTGGACGCTGTCGAGGACCTCGTACTCGACGCGGACCAGGGCGCATGCCTGCTCGGCGATCCGGACGCTGTCGGCGACCACGGCGGCGACGCGCTGGCCGCGGAACCGCAGCACCGGGTCGAGCACGCGGGTGTCGTCGGGGTCGTCCAGCCGTGACTCGTGGCGGCCGGTGGAGAACAGCACGCCGGGGTCGTCGTGGTGGGTCAGCACGGCGTGGACGCCGGGCAGGGCCGAGGCTTCGGTGGTGTCGATCGCGGTGATGCGAGCGTGCGGGTGCGGGCTGCCGAGGACGGCGAGGTGCAGGAGCGCCTCGGTGCGCCGGAGCCCGTCGCTCGGCACGTCCAGCGTGTACTCCTCGCGGCCGGTGACGATGCGTCGGGCCGCCGGGGCCGCGACCGACGTGCCGATCGCCGCGCCCGGTGCCGCACAGGTCGTGTTCGCGACGCCGTCGAGCGCGTCCTCGATCGCCCGGTACCCGGTGCAGCGGCAGAGGTTGCCCTTGAGCTTCCGGTGCCGGTCGGCCAGGTCGTCCTCGGTCAGCGTCGAGGCGGTGACGACGAATCCCGCCGTGCAGAAGCCGCACTGGAACCCGGGTGCCTCGGCGAACGCACGCTGGACGGGGTGCGGGTCCTCCGGGGTGCCGAGACCGGCGGCCGTGGTGACCGTGCGGCCCTCGAGCCGGTGGGCGGGCGTGATGCAGGAGTGCACCGGCACCTGGTCGACGAGGACCGTGCAAGCACCGCAGTCACCGGCGTCGCAGCCCTTCTTCACCGAGGTCACGCCGTGCTCGCGCAGCAGCGTGCGGAGGACCTGACCGGGCTGCGGCGAGACCTCGAGCGGGGTGCCGTCCACCTCGAGCCTCATCGGGTGCCCACCGTCGCTGCGGTCGTTCCCGGTGCGCCCGCTGCCTCGGCGGCTTCGTCGCGGAGCTCGTGGGCGAACACGCTGCTCACCGCACGTCGCCACCGGGGTGATCCGTGCGGGTCGTCGTACCAGTCCTCGTCCGAGCCCAGGACGGCGTCGAGGGCGGCGTCCACCTCGCGGGCCGACGGCACCGCTGCCCACCGGAACACCACCGGCCGCGGGGTCGCCGCCGTGACGACGAGCACGAAGCCCGCCGCCGACCACCGCGCGGTGACGAGCGAGCCCGACCGGCCGTGCGGGCTGAGCGACACCCGGCGGAACCCGGTCGTCGTTCGCAGCGCTTCCTCCGGCAGGTCGAACGCCCGGATCACCTCGCCGTGCCCGAGGTCGAGCGTCTGCACGCCGAGCACGAGCTGCTCGACGGGCACGCGGCGTTCCCCGCCGTCCGGCGTCCACACCACCGCGGTCGCGTCGAGTGTCACGAGCAGTGCCGTCATCGCCCCGGCCGGCAGCCCGACCGCCACGTTCCCGCCGACGGTCGCCGCGTTCCACACCTTGAACGAGGCGAGCAGTGCGTTCGCGCACCGGTCCACCAGCGGCCAGGCGCTCCAGTCGGGGGCCGGCTGCACCCGGAGCAGCGCGGCGATCGTGCACGTCGCCGCGATCGTCAGCGTGCCCGGCGTCCGTTCGACGTCGGGCCAGCCCAGGGTCGTCAGGTCGACGAGCCCGGTCAGGCCGGGTTGCTCCTCCGAGAAGAGCCAGGTGCCGCCACCGAGCGGGCGGTCACCGGGTGCGAAGGCGAGGTCGTCGCGGTGCGACGGGGTCCGCACGGTGCAGACGGAGACGAGGTCCATGGACGGGTCCGATCAGGGCAGGGCGGCAGGGGTCGACGAGCGCACCGACTCGTCGGCCGTGCGCGATCATGCCCCGGTTCCATGCCATGTCGGCCACGCTAGGGAACCGGTGTTTCAGCGTCGTTACGGGGAAGGAACAGCCGTGGTCGGGCGGTGCAGCGGACCCGTGACCTGCCCGACCTCTCCCCGAAACACGGGGGTGCCATCCTCCGGGACATGACCGTTCCACCGTCCGACGCCGTCACGCAGGCGTCCCCGACCACCGGCAGCGCCCTCGCGTTCGACCGGCTCGACGACGACGCTGCCCGGGCACTCGTCGTGTCGTGGGCCGCCGTGCCCCGGTGGGCCGACGCCGTCCTCGCCGGCCGCCCGTACGGATCGGCGGACGCCCTCGCCGTCGCGGCCGACCGGCTCGCCCGGACCTGGACCGATGACGAGGTCGACGCCGCGCTCGCCGAGCACCCGCGGATCGGGGACCGGCCGGTGGGTGACGGAGCCGCGGCAGCAGCCTCCCGGCTGGAGCAGGCCGCGTCCGCGGATGCCGACGCGGACACCGCGGCCGCGCTCCGGGCCGGCAACGCCGCCTACGAGACCCGCTTCGACCGGGTGTTCCTCATCCGCGCCGCCGGTCGCAACGCCGACCAGGTGCTCGCCGAACTCCGCCGGCGGATGGACAACGACGACGCCACCGAGCGCCTCGAGGTCGCCGGCCAGCTGCGGGAGATCGCCCTCCTCCGACTCGAGCGGAGCGTCCGGTGAGCCACCTCAGCACCCACGTGCTCGACACCACGAACGGCTGGCCCGCCGCCGGGGTCGCCGTCTCGCTGACCGACGCCGACGGGGTGCTCGTCGCCTCCGGCCGGACCGATGCCGACGGTCGGATCAGCAGCCTCGGACCGGACCGGCTCGCACCGGGGGAGTGGACCCTGTCCTTCGCCACCGGCGCGTACTGGGCGGCACTCGACACCGGCACGTTCCACCCCCGGGTGACCGTGACGATCACCGTGCCCGAGCAGCCGGACGGGCCGACACCGGACGACCCCGCGCCGCACCTGCACGTCCCCCTCCTGCTCAGTCCGTTCGCCTACTCCACCTACCGAGGGAGCTGACCCCCATGACCGACACCAGCACCGCACCCGACACCAGCGCTGGCACGGGCGTGCCCACGACCGTCCACCTCGGCGCCAACCAGTACGGCAAGGCCGAGGTCCGCCTGGTCCGGGTCACCCGCGACACCGACCGCCACGAGATCGAGGACCTCACCGTCACGACCCAGCTGCGGGGCACGGCGCTCGCCGACTCGTACACCGACGGCGACAACGCGAAGGTCCTGGCGACGGACTCGCAGAAGAACACCGTCTACGCCTTCGCTCGCGAGCACGGCGTGCACAGCCCGGAGGAGTTCCTGCTCCGCCTGGGCCGCCACTTCACCACCGCGTTCGACTGGTACGACGGCGCGACCCTGTCGGCCGAGCAGCACACCTGGGAGCGCATCACGGTCGCCGGCCGCGAGCACGACCACGCCTTCGTCCGCGCCGGAGCCGGTACCCGCACCGCGGTCGTGCAGGTCGACGGCGACGACGTCCACGTGATCGCGGGCGTCACCGACCTGACCGTGCTGAAGTCGACCGGCAGCGAGTTCCACGGCTTCCCCCGCGACGGCTACACGACGCTCGCCGAGACCGACGACCGGATCCTGGCGACCTCGGTGACGGCCCGCTGGCGCTACCTGCCCGACGCGGTCGCCGCCGGCATGGACCACGACGCGGTGTACGCGGGGGTCCTCGCCCGGATGCTCGAGACCTTCGCGGACCTTCACTCGCTCGCGCTGCAGCAGACCCTGTTCGCGATGGGACGCACCGCGATCGAGGCGTTCCCCGAGATCGCCGAGGTGCGCTTCTCGATGCCGAACAAGCACCACTTCCTGGTCGACCTGGCACCGTTCGGGCTCGACAACCCGGGCGAGGTGTTCTTCGCCGCGGACCGCCCCTACGGGCTCATCTCGGGCACGGTTGTCCGGGACGGCATCGAGGACGCCCCCGCCGCCTGGCTCGCGGTGCCCGGGTTCGTCTGACGGTCCGACATGACGGCCGCCGACGCGGGGTCCGGCCGGGTGGTCGGCGTCGTCCTCGCGGCCGGCGCCGGCACCCGGATGGGCCGCCCGAAGGCACTGGTGCGTCGACCTGACGGCCGACCCTGGGTCGACCTGGCGGTCACCGCGCTGCTCGACGGCGGGTGCGACGCGGTCGTCGTCGTCCTCGGTGCCGCCAGCCGGGAGGCCCGTGCCCTGGTCCCCGACCGGCCGGCGGTCCGCAGCGTGGTCGCGGACGACTGGGAACGCGGGTCGTCCGCCTCGCTGCTGACCGGCCTGACGGCGGCAGCGGAGGACCCGGACGTCACCGCGGCGCTCGTCACACTCGTGGACCTGCCCGGGCTGCCCCACGCGGCGGTCCGGCGGGTGCTCGACGACGGCGGACGGACGACGCCCGACCCCGGATCACTCCGCCGGGCGGTGCACGGCGGTCGGCCCGGCCACCCGGTGCTCCTCGGGCGCGACCACTGGCGAGCGCTCGGCGCATCGCTCCGTGCATCGCTCCGGGCTGCGCTCGATCCCGGAGCGGTGGCGGACGCAGACCGTGGTGCCGGTCCCTGGCTCCGGTCGGCGGGGGCGCAGCCGGTCGAGTGTGGCGACCTCTGGGACGGCGCCGACCAGGACCGGCCCCTGTCGGGTCGGGCCCCGGCGTGGGTTGCCGGGCCCGGCCCCCCCCCGGGGGGGGGCGGGGGGCGGCGCGCACCGGCGGCCCCCCCCCGGAGGCGGGCCGCGCGGCC
>NZ_JARUXD010000089.1:0-11150 GCF_030433875.1 Curtobacterium sp. PsM8
CCGCCCCCCCCCCCGCCCCCCCCCCCCCCCCCGGGGGGGGCGCCCCCCCCCCCCCCCCCCCCCCCCCCCCCCCGCCCGTCACGTGGTGCGGCTACACCGCGACCGGCGCGCGCTGCCCGACCGTCTCGCCGGCCGACGCCGCCTGCCCGGCTGCCGCGTCCGTCGCGGCCGGAGCCCGACGCACCCACTTCTTCAGCGCCACGAGGACCAGGGCGGAGACGATCGTCCCGACGACGATCGCCAGGATGAACATCCCGATGCCACCGATCGCGAAGAAGACGAAGATCCCACCGTGCGGTGCCCGCGAGGTGACCCCGGCGGCCATCGAGATCGCTCCCGTCACCGCGGCGCCGACCATCGACGCCGGGATGACCCGCAGCGGGTCGGCGGCGGCGAACGGGATCGCACCCTCCGAGATGAACGAGGCGCCGAGCAGCCACGCGGCCTTGCCGTTCTCGCGCTCGGGCTTGGTGAAGCCGTTGCGGTACAGGACGGTCGAGGCGAGGGCCAGGGCGAGCGGCGGGACCATGCCGGCGGCCATCACCGCGGCCATGATCTCGAACGGCACGACGTTGGTGGCGCTGCCGGCACCCAGGCCTGCGACGGCGAACGCGTACGCCACCTTGTTGACCGGACCACCGAGGTCGAACGCCATCATCAGGCCGAGGATGATGCCGAGCAGGACGGCCGAGGCCCCGGACAGCGAGTTGAGCCATGCGGTGAGCTCGGTCATGACCCAGGCGATCGGACCGCCGAGCACGAGCAGCATCAGGCCGGAGGCGATGATCGACGCGAACAGCGGGATGATCACGACCGGCATCAGGCCGCGCAGCCAGCGCCAGGTCGGGATCCGTCCGATCCAGTAGGCGGCAGCACCGGCGATGAGGCCGCCGACCAGGCCACCGAGGAACCCGGCGTTCATGAACACGGCGATCGACCCGGCGACGAAGCCCGGCGCGATACCCGGGCGGTCGGCGATCGCGTAGGCGATGTACCCGGCGAGGGCGGCGACGAGGAACCCGAGCGACACCGAGCCGATCTGGAACGCGGCGGCGCCGAGGTAGTAGCCGAGTCCCTGCGGCGGCAGGTCGACGAGGGTGTAGTGCTGCAGCGCCCAGACCGCGTTGTTGACTCCGTCGCTGCCGTGCGTGAGCGCGATGCCGTAGCCCGACAGCAGGAAGCCGAGGGCGATGAGCAGCCCGCCGCCCGCGACGAACGGGATCATGTACGAGACGCCGGTCAGCAGCCAGCGCTTGAGGGACTGCCCGAAGTGCTCGTCCTTGGCGGTGCTGGTGCCGGCCTCGGCGGCGGAGCCGGAGACCCGCGCGGCCTTCGGGTCGTCGGCGGCGCGGAGGGCCTCGGCGATCATCGCGTCGGGCTCGTCCACGCCACGCTTGACGGGTCCGGAGACGAGGGGCTTGCCGGCGAAGCGGCTGCGGTCGCGGACGTCCACGTCGACCGCGAACACGACGGCGTCGGCGCGGGCGATGAGCGCCGGGTCGAGGGGCTCCACCTGCGAGGACCCCTGCGTCTCGACGTGCATCTCGGCACCGGCGCGCTGGGCGGCGGCGACGAGGGCGTCGGCGGCCATGTAGGTGTGCGCGATGCCGGTCGGGCAGGCGGTGACGCCGACGATGACCTTGCGGCGGCCGCCGGCGGCCGAGGTGTCGCTGTCCACGACGTGGGTGTCGGAACCGGCAGCGGTCGTGGTCGACGGGCTGGAGGCTCGTCCCCCGGTCCCGACGCCGGCTGCGGCGACCTCGCCGCTGACCTCGCGGTCGACCAGGTCGACGATCTCCTGCGGGCTCGCAGCGGCGCGGAGGGCGGCCGTGAAGTCGTCGCGGATCAGCGCACGGGCGAGCGTGGAGAGGACGGTGAGGTGGTCCTTGTCGGCCCCGTCCGGCACCGCGATCATGAACACGACGTCGGCGTCGC
The DNA here is from genome assembly GCF_030433875.1 of Curtobacterium sp. PsM8. Taxonomy (NCBI): domain Bacteria; kingdom Bacillati; phylum Actinomycetota; class Actinomycetes; order Micrococcales; family Microbacteriaceae; genus Curtobacterium; species Curtobacterium sp. PsM8. The sequence goes on from NZ_JARUXD010000089.1 coordinate 1,936, forward strand.
CGTCCGGGGCGCCGAACGGCACCTTCCGGGCCAGGCGTGTGAACGCGAGCGTCGGCGTGGTGACCGACGTGGACCGGGCGTGCGGGATGGCGATGCCGCCCGGGACGCCGGTGCCGACGCTCGCCTCGCGCTTGATCGCGTCGGCGGCGAGGGTGTCACCGGAGGCGGCTCGACCGGTCGCGGCGATGCGGTCGGCCAGGACGCGGATGACGTCGGCCGAGGTGGCACCGAGGTCCTCGTCGAGGCCGACGAGGTCGACGCCGATCAGGTCGGCGCCGTTGCCGGCGCTGGTGCCGGTGCTGTGCGCTGCGGACATGGGTTGCTCCTTCGCAAGTGGCGCGGGGCGCCGGGGGCTGTGCTGGTGGGGACGGAACGGTCGGACCGGGACGGGTGGCACCGGGACGATCGGGAGGGACGACGGACCGGGTGGTCAGGCGCCGTGCGGGACGGGGACGGTCTCGCCGACCGGCGTCGGTGCGGATGCACCGGGCGGTGTCGGCGGTGGCCCGACCGGGCTGGCCGGTGGACCGAGGCGGTGGACGACGATCGCGTCCGGATCGGTGGCGTCGAGGGCCGGGACGTCGCTGCCGGGCAGTCCGGCGGCGGCGGCTCCGGTGGCGACGGCCTGGGCCAGTCGGCGCTCGGGTGTGGCGCCGGCGACCTCGGCGAGCAGGTACCCGGCGAGTGAGGAGTCCCCCGCACCGACGGTCGAGCGGGCCGTGATCCGCGGTGCGGCTGCGGTCCACGAACCGGTGCCGTCGACCAGGACGGCCCCGGCGCTGCCCAGGGTCAGCAGGACCGTGTCGACGCCGCGCTCCCGCAGACGCGCGGCTGCGGCGGCGGCGCTCTCCGGGTCCTGCTCGTACTGCTCCGGGTCGCCGCCGACGACCTCGGCGAGCTCCTCGGCGTTCGGCTTGACCAGGTCGATCCGTTCGCCGGACTGCAGCAGCGCGGTGAACGGGAGGCCGGACGAGTCGACCGCGATCCGGACGTCGTCGCCGTGGCGCTGTCGGACGGCCCGGACCAGGACCGCCAGGGCGTCGTCCGGCAGACCCGGCGGCAGGGACCCCGCGAGGACGACCCACCGGGCGGCGGGGCCGGTCGGGGTCGGTCCGGCGGTCGTGGCGACCAAGTCAGCGAGGTCGTCCATGCGTCCGGCGAGCGAGGGGCCCGGCTCGTTGAGCTTCGTGGTGGTGCCGGTCGGCTCGGTCACGGTGACGTTCGACCGCAGTGCGGCACCGATCGGCAGTGCGGCGGTCGGGATGCCCCGGGTCGCGAGGCCGACGAGGACGGGGTCGAGCTCGTCGCCGGGCAGGACCGCTACGGTGTCCCCGCCGCTGGCGACGACCACCCGGGAGACGTTGACGCCCTTGCCGCCGGGCTCGGCCGTGGACCGCGTGGCGCGCTGGACGGCGCCGCGCTGCAGCTCGCCGGCGAGCTCGATCGTGCGGTCGAGCGACGGGTTCGGGGTGACGGTGACGATGCGGCCGCCGATCGGGCGCCCGGGCTGCGGGGTGGTCGGGGTGCTCATGCGACGATCACCTCGACGTCGGCGTCGGCGAGTGCTCCGCCGAGGTCGGCCGGCGGCACCTGGTCGGTCACGAGGGTGTCGATCTCGTCGAGGCGGGCGAAGCGCATCAGTGCCTCGACCCCGTGCTTCGCGGCGTCGGCGAGGACCACGCTGCGACGCGCGGCCAGGACGTACGCGGCCTTGACGGCGGCTTCGTACTCGTCCGGGGTGCTCAGCCCGAAGCCGGCGGACAGGCCGTTCGTGCCGATGAAGGCGACGTCGGGGCGGAGGGCGCCGATCTGGTCGACGGTCGCGGTGCCGACGGCGGCGCTCGTGACCCCGCGGACCCGGCCGCCGAGCAGGTGCAGTTCGACGTGCTCGCTGTGCTGCAGGGTGGCGGCGATCGGCACCGAGTTCGTGATGACGGTGATCGTGGCACCCGCGGTGGCCGGCTCCCAGCGGGCGAGCTCGGTGGCGACCGCGCCGCTGGTGGTGCCGGCGTCGATGGCGATCGATCCGGTGAAGGTCGGCGGCACCAGGCGCATGGCGGCCCGGGCGATCGCGGTCTTCTCGGAGCCGTGCTGGCCCTCACGCTCGGCGACGGTGAGCTCGACCAGGCTGGAGCGCTCGGCGGGGACCGCTCCGCCGTGCACCCGGCGCAGCAGGCCGGCGGTCTCGAGGGCGCCGAGGTCGCGACGGATGGTCTCGGTCGTGACGTCGAAGTGGTCGGCCAGGTCGGCGACGGAGACGCGTCCGGCGGACTGCAGGGCGGCGGCGATGGCCTCGTGCCGCTCGGTTGCGTACATGCCCGAACTCCTTCGTTCGCGTGGGTTTCGAGAACTGTACGTCCGAACCCAACACGAACGCAACTGTTCCGCACTCGAACCAACACGACCGCAGGTGCGCGCAGGCGCGCACCGGACGGACGGGAGGCCCGCCACCGGTCCGCCGGACCGGCTGCGGGCCTCCCGTCCGCGGGTTCACACCGCGGCGAGCGCACTCGCGTCACACCGCGGCGAGCGCACTGGTCGGGGGGATCTTCGCCGCCCGGCTGGCCGGGTAGAGGCCGGAGCCCCCGCCGATCACGACGGTGGCGCCGAGGCCGCCGGCGACCGCCCAGAGCGGAGTCGCCACCGGCCAGCCCTGGCTGAGCGCGAACGCGACGGTCACACCGAGGCCGATCACGACCCCGGCGACCCCACCCAGGAAGGACAGCAGCAGCGACTCGACCAGGAACTGGTTGCGGACGTCGGCCCGGCGCGCGCCGAGCGCCCGTCGGACACCGACCTCGGCCCGGCGTTCCAGCACCGTGATGACCATCGTGTTCGCGACGCCGATGCCGCCGACGAGCAGGGCGACCCCGCCGATCCCGACGAGCAGACCGGTGAACGAGTCGTCCGTGGCGTTCTTGGCGGCCAGGGCGTCCGACGGACGCGTGACACCGACGTCCTGGGGTGTGCGGGGGCTGATCGCGGCGGCCAGGACCTCGCGGGCGTGTGCCACGTCGTCCGGGTCGACCCGGGTGTAGACGGCGGTCGGGTGCCCGTCGAAGCCGAGCGCTGCCGCGAACCCGCGAGGGACGAACACCTGGTTGTCCAGGTCGGCGGCGAGGCCGAACGGCTCGAGCACCCCGACCACCTGCACCCACCGGTCCCCCGTCCACACCCGGGTGCTCGCGTCGACCCGGTCGATGCCGAGGTTGCGTGCCGCCGCGGACCCGAGCACGACCTGGGCAGGTGCATCTGCTGCGGGGTCGAGCCAGCGGCCGGAGGCGACCGACCCGCCGAGCACCTCGGGCACGTCTCCCCAGGCCGCGAGCATGCCGATGCCCTTCGACTCCGCGGCGGGGATGAAGGGGTTGCGGTAGACACGGCCGTCGGTGACGGCGCCGACCCCGGCCGCGTCGAGCACCGGGTCCTGCCGGAGGACCGAGGCGACCGCCGTCTCCGGCAGGGGTGGGACCTCGGTGAAGCCCTGCGCCTGGGTCGCCGTCAGGACGTTCGTACCGAGGGTGTCGAGCACCCGGTCGAGGGCGGCCTTGCTCGAGGACGAGATGCCGACGACGGCGATCATCGCGGCGATGCCGATCGCGATGCCGAGGGCCGACAGGACCACGCGGGTCGGCCGGGTGCGGAGGCCGAACACGCCGAGCCGGAGCAGGTCTCCCGGGCCGAGGGTCCGTCGGGCGGTCACCGGCCGACTCCGCTCGGTGTCGCGCTGCCGCGGGCCGCGCTGCCGCGGGCCGCGCTCTCCACGCTGTCGCTCTCGAGCTGCCCGTCGCGCATCCGGACCCGCCGCGGCAGGGAGGCCGCGAGGTCCAGGTCGTGCGTGATGACGAGCACCGTCGTCCCGGTGGCGTTGAGTTCGCGGAGCAGGGCCACGACCGCCGCACCGGAGGTGGTGTCGAGCGCGCCGGTCGGCTCGTCCGCCAGCAGCACGGTCGGTTCCCCGACCAGGGCACGGGCGATGGCGACGCGCTGCTTCTCGCCGCCGGAGAGCTGCCCGGGGCGGTGGTCGACCCGGTGCCCCAGCCCGACGCGGCCCAGCGCGGCGACGGCCCGGTCGCGCCGTTCCCGACGCGGGACACCCGAGTAGAGCAGGCCGTCCGCGACGTTCTCCCACGCGGTGGCTCCCGCCTGCAGGTGGAAGTGCTGGAACACGAACCCGATGTGCTCGGCGCGCAGGGCGGAGAGGTCGTCGTCGCGCATCGTGCCGACGTCCTGCCCGGTGATCGCGATCGTGCCGGAGCTCGGACGGTCGAGTGTGCCGACGATGTTCAGCATCGTGGACTTCCCCGAGCCGGAGGGTCCGACGACGGCGACGAGTTCCCCGCGACGGACCTCGAGCGAGACCCCGCGGAGCGCCTGGACGTCCCCGTAGCTCCGGGACACGTCGTCGAGGGACAGCACCACGTCGTCCACCGGCTGCACCCGGTCGTCCGAGGCGCCCGGGGTGAGGACGGCTGCGACGCTCACGAGGGCACCACGACCTCGTCGCCCTCGTGGACGTCGCCGGTGACCTGGGCGCGACCGTCGGCGACCAGGCCGACCTCGACGCGCACCCGGTGGGGCTCACCGGAGGGCCGGAGCACGTCGACCGCGTACTGCGGGGCGGACCCGATGTCGCCCCCGTCGACCACGAGCGCGGACACCGGCACCGAGAGCACGTCGTGCGCGGTCTCGCTCCGAGCGGTGACCTGGGCCGAGGCCGCGGACGGCAGCTTCCGGTCCCCGGCGTCGAACGCCACCGTGACGGCCACGTCCTGGGCACCGTCGTCGGACTCGGTCGGTACGGCGTCGACGACCTCGCCCGGCATCGGACCCCCGGCGCCGTTCACGACGACCTGGACCGCGGTGCCGACGGCGACCTGTTCGGCGTCGCGCTGCGGCACGGTGGCGGTGACGACGCGCTTCGTGCTCGTCGTCTGCAGCACCTCGGTCTCCCCCTCGGCCGGCTGCCCGAGCTGCCCGGTGACCGCGGCCACCCGGACGTCCCCGTCGACGAAGGCGATCTGGTCCGCCGTGATCCGGCCGGTGACGGGCAGCCCTCGGTCCCGCTGCCACTGCCGGACGGCGGCCAGCGTCCGGCGCCCGAAGACGCCGTCCTGCGCCACGTCGTAGCCGAGCGCGGCCAGGTTCTCGTTGAGCTGCTGGACGTCGGCGCCCGTCGTCCCGACGGCGAGTGGGCGCCAGAGCGGAGTGCTGCCGTGCATCGCCCGGACCGGTCGCTCGTCGACGGCGTACAGCGGGTCGTCACGGTGGATGACCTGCCCGGGCTTCGGCAACCAGGTGAGCGTGCCGGAGGCCGCGCCGGGCAGGGCGACCGGGGCCCCGTACCCGAGCGTGCCGGCGATGGTCTTCGACGCCACGAGGTCGCCCTTCGTGACCGTACCGGTCGACGTTCCCGCGTCCGTGCTCGTGTCCGTCTCGGCCGCCTGGCTCGAGGTCGGCGGGTCGAGGAGCGCCCAGGTCGCGGCTCCGGCGCCGAGGACGGCGACCAGGCACGCGGCCGTGACCGTGATCCGGGTGGTACGGCGCCGGTTCACCGCGGACCCGCCTTCTGGGGCTCCGACTGGTCGCCGTAGGCCGTCGTGATGCACGTGGTCTCGACCTGGGCGAAGGCGGACTCGTCACGCGGGTGGTAGTCACGCCGCGCCTCTGCGCCGTCCGGGTAGTCGTCGAAGCCGTTGTCCCGGATGCACTTCGCGAACGCCAGGTCCTCGGGCCCCGGCGGCACGTCGCCGACGTCGACGCCGCCGGTGTCCGGGTTGCCGCTGCACGTACCGAGGTCCTGGGCGTACTGCTGGGGATCGACACCCTCCGGGGCAGCGAGTGTGAAGTCGCCGCCGGTCAACGCAGAGTCGTCGAAGTCGTACCCCTTGTCCCGCATGCACGAGCCGACCTCGCCGGCACGCTCGCTGACCGGGGTCGGCGCCGCGCCGGTCGTCGTGGAGTCGTCGGAGCCGGCCCCGGACGAGCAAGCGGTCAGGAGCCCCGGCAGGAGCAGCACCGCCGCGGTGACGGCGATCAGGGTGGGTCGTCTGGTCATGATGTGTTCCTCGTGGTCGTGATGGTCGTGGCGGACGTCGGTCAACCGACCGGCTGGGACTTCGTGCCGGGCGAGAACTCCGCCAGGCACTCGTCGGCGCGCTCCTGGAACCCGTCCTCCAGCGCCCGCGGGTAGTCCTCCGGGTTGAACGACAGGCCGCCGGGCTGTTGCTCCGGGTAGTCGGGGTACTCGTCGCGGATGCAGGAAGCGACGCGGGCGTACTCCCGTGTCCACCTGTCCTTGTCGGCGGAGTCCACCTGCTCGACGCCGAGGTCGGCGGAGCACTTCGACGCCGCGGTGGCAGCGGCCTCGCGGTCACCGGTCTCGGGAGACAGGGCGGTGCCCGACCGGACCTGGTCGTCGCTGGGGTCCTGCACGTCGAAGCCCGCGGCGCGCATGCAGGAGCCCCACTGCGCGCCGATGCCCGGACCGTCCGCTGCGGTTGCCTCGTCACCGTTCGGCGGCGTCCCGCCCGAGCAGGCGGTCAGTCCGGCCAGGAGCACGGCTCCGGAGACGGTCGCGAGGAGCCGGGTCCTCGCGCTGGTTCGTGTGCGTGTCGTGGTGTTCATGCATCCAGGACACCGGACACCGCGTTTCGCCGGGCGTACCGCCCAGGTCACATCGGCGAAACGTCCACCTCGGCGACGAGTCCGCCGCCCGGTCGAGCCGCCAAGGACACCCGCCAGCCGTGGGCCTGCGCGACGGCCTCGACGATGGACAGGCCGAGCCCGCTGTGCCGCCGTCCACCGGCAGCAGCGCTCGCGCGTCGGAACGGCTCGGTCAGGGTCGGGACGAGCGCGACGTCGAGCTCCGGCCCGGTGTTGCGGACCCGGAGCACCGTGCCGTCGACCTCGACGTCGACGTGGCCGCCCGGGCCGTTGTACTCGATCGCGTTGTCCACCAGGTTGTGGACGAGTTGCCGGGTGAGCACGGGCTCGCACCGGACCGCACGGGCACCGGCACCGGCACCGGCACCGAATACCTTGCAGTGCAGCCGGACGCCCGCCTCGCGCGCCGCCGCCTGGGCCTCGTCGACGACCGCACCGGCCAGGACGCCGAGGTCGACGTCCGCCGTCCGTCCGTCGAGCCCGCGCTCCGCCTCGGCCAGGACGAGCAACGACTCGACCAGGTGCTCGGTCCGCCGGTTCTGCTCGAGCAGTTCGGCGCGGGCCCGGGCCACGTCCACCGCGTCGGCGTCGTCGTGCAGCCCGATCTGGATCGCCGCCCGCTGGACCGCCAGCGGGGTGCGCAGCTCGTGCGACGCCTGCGCCACGAACCGTCGTTGGCTGGCGAAGGCCGTCTCGAGTCGGTCGAGCAGTCCGTCGATCGTCCGCGACAGCCGGCGGAGCTCGTCGTCCGGTCCGTGCAGGTCGATCCGTTCGTGCAGCGTCGACGCCGAGATCCGCTCGGCCGTTCCGGCGATCCGGTCGAGCGGCGCGAGCATCCGCCGACTGAGCAGCCACCCGGTCAGCCCGGCGACGACCCCGGCGCCGGCGATGCCCAGTGCCGACCACTGCCACTGCAGTGCGGCGACACGGGACACGATCGCGATCCCACCGGGTCCGGCGGCACCGTCGGGCGCCGGCTCGGTCGTCCGGAGGAGATCGCCGGAGGCATCGGGTGAGATCGCGACACCGCCCGCCGCATCCGCCACCACGACCTCTGCGATCGCGTGCTGGGAGCCCAGCGTCACGAACACGATCGCCGCCGCTGTCAACGCCATCGACGTCAGCGCGAACGCCAGGGCCGTCCGGGTCCGGAGACTCCAGACTCGGCTCACAGGGCGTACCCCTGCCCGGGCACGGTCCGGATCGGGTCGGGTGCGCCGAGCTTCCGACGGAGCTTCGACATCGTCACCCGGACCGCGGTCGTGAACGGGTCCACGTTCATGTCCCAGACCTTCTCGAGCAGCTCCTCGGCGGAGACCACCCGGCCGTCCGCGCGGAGCAGCACCTCGAGGACCCCGAGTTCCTTCGCGGTCAGGTCGAGCGGCTTGCCGTCCCGGGTCGCCATCCGGCGGTTCGTGTCCACCACCAGGCCGTCACCACCGAGGACCGGGGCGACCGGGGCGACCGCACGCCGGCCGAGTGCCCGCACCCGGGCGACCAGCTCGGGGTACTCGAAGGGCTTCGTCAGGTAGTCGTCCGCGCCGAGTTCGAGTCCGTTCACCCGGTCGGTCAACGAGGTCGCGGCGGTCAGCAGCAGGATGCGGGTCAGCGACCCTCGGGCCGCGAGCCGCCGGGCGACCTCGTCCCCGTGCAGTCCGGGCAGGTCCCGGTCGAGCACCACGACGTCGTAGTCGTTGACGCTGAGCAGTTCGTCGGCCGAATCGCCCCGGTACGCGACGTCGACGGCCATCTCCTGCCGTTGGAGCCCCCGGACCACGAGGTCGGCGAGGGCGTGTTCGTCGTCCACCACGAGTACACGCATGCTCCTATTGCATGTGATGTACCAATGGATCGGCTGAGAGGATCAGGCGCGGTCGATCACTTGTCGAACGGCACCTCGCCGGCGTCACTGACCCCGGCGCGCTGCCGGTAGGCCAGGTGCCCGCCGAGGTACCCGCCGACGCTCACGACGCCGAGTCCGGCGAAGGCCAGGAGCTTCCCCGACGCCTGGTCGCCGCGCTTCCGCTGCAGCCAGGACAGTCCGTACAGGCTGATTCCGACCCAGTTCACGGCCTGGTGCACCCACCCGGTCCGGAGCTGTTCGCGGTCCAGCTCCGACCAGTCGACGTACCCGGCGACGCTCGCACTGCCGGCCGAGGCGACACCGACGCCGATCAGGGTCGTCGCGGCCTTCCGGTTGCCCTTCCCGCCGATCAGGTCCAGGACGGCGGCCGAGATCCAGGCACCGAGCGGCACCTGCACCATCAGCGGGTGGATCGGGTGCCCGAACGGCACCCCGTGCAGGAGCTGCCGCACGGCCCGCGGGCGGGCGAACGCCGCGACGACCTTCCGGTCGAAGTCGACGGCTGCATCGAGCACGCTCGCGTGCTCGATGGCTTCGGTCACGCGGCGCAGGGCCTTGATCTCGGGCATGTCGCCGACGCTAGACGGGAGGGGCGCCGGGGCGCCCCGCCCGCCGCCCGCCCCCCCGCCCCCGCCCCCCCCCCGCCACCCCCGCCCGAGGGGACGCCCCGCCCCGGCGCGCGCCG
>NZ_JARUXD010000008.1:0-77583 GCF_030433875.1 Curtobacterium sp. PsM8
CGACGGTGTTCGGGTTGCCGTGGTGACGGGTGTGCTTGTTCATCCACCACGAGTACGACAGCCCGACGACGAACGTGCCGAGCCAGCGGCCCGCGCGGTCGTTCCACTTCCTGGAGTCGAACACCTGCCGGTGCGCGGCCTCGTGCGACAGGAACGCGAACTGGGTGAACAGCACGCCGAGCGCGCCCGCCACGATCAGCTGGAACCAGGAGTCACCGAGCTGCGCGAAGACGACCCAGCACGCCGCGGTCGCGACGACGAGGGCGGCGAACATCGACCAGTAGAAACCGCGACGGCGTTTGAGCAACCCGGCGTCCTTCACCTGCTGCAGCAATGACGAGTAGGTCGACGTGCCGCCGGTGCGGGGGCCGGTCGCGGTTCCGGTCTTCCGGTAGGGGCTGGTGATCACGGATTCGGTGGTCATTCGGGTGCTCCTGTCGACGACGGCGCCGTCCCTCGGCAACGTCTCGCATCGTGTTCTGAGCGACGCTACTGAGGACGCGACACCCACCGCAAACGTGCCCGTTTCTCAGATCGAGCCTCTCAGGCGTCCGGATCCCCGGTCCTGCCCGGGTCTCCGGGCAACACCGCCGCCAGACGGTCCAGGAACTCACGGACGACCTCCAGCGTTCCGTCGTCGTAGTGGCCGAGCGCGACCTCCAGACCCTGGACCCGCGTCCCGAAGAAACCGTCGGCTCGCCGACGGGCTGCGTCGGTGGCGCGGAGCGTCACGATCCGTCGGTCCACGCTCTCGCGCGTGCGTGTGACCAGGCCACGTTCCTCCAGTCGCTTCACCAGCGCGTTGGTCGCCCCGGACGTCATGCCGATCCGCCACCGGAGGCGCGCGGCCGACAGCGGGTCGCCCTCGTTCTCCGCCCAGATCACCTCGCCCAGCGCCGCGCCGTCCGACATCGGAAGGTCCATCCAGGCCGCGAAGCGGTGCGCCGACTCCTGGTAGCGGACCGCGTAGTGGCGGAGGGCTTCGAGGGTCTGGGTCCGCAGCTCGCTCATGTCCGCAATCCTGGCCGATCCCGGCGGGCGACCGTCACACCATCTGGAGGGTCGGGTACTGCGGCAGCACCGGCACGTGCTTCTCGCTGGTCAGCAGGTTCGCCTGCGCGAACCTCCGCACCGGGGCGGACGCAGCGATCCGGAGGGCTGTCTGCACGGCGCGGACTCCGAGACGGGACGACGGGTGCATGAGCTTCGCGCCGCCGCGCGGCAGCCCCTGCGCGCTGTCGGCGTACCCGCGCAGGAGGCCCTCGTAGCGTCCGGCAGCTCGGCGTACCGCGCTCGCGGCGAGGGTGCCGTCACCGTCCCGCCCGGCTCGGGTCAGCTCGCCGGCCAGCTCACCGGCCAGCACGTGCGCGCCGACCAACGAGAGGGTCGTGCCCATGCCCGTCGGGCCGGACCCCCACGCGGCGTCACCGAGCAGGACCACCCGCCCCTTGCTCCAGCGCGACACGACGACCTGCTCCATGCGCTGCGTGTAGAACTCGTCCGGACGCGCCGCGAAGCCGTCGAGGATGCGCTCCGACTGCCATCCCGCGCCGCGGAAGCGCTCGCGCAGGATCGACAGCTGCACGTCGACCGGCAGGCGCTCGAACCCCATCGGCTCCGACTCGAAGGACAGGCTCGCCCGGATCGTGCCCTCGTTGTCCGGGCGGATCGAGGCGACCCGACCGCGCGATGCCGTGTACCAGTCCCAGAGGTCGACGTCGTCCGGGGTGCGGTCGATCGTGCCGTAGGCGATGCTCACGCCGAAGTCGCGGTACTCGGTCTCGTCCGCGAACAGGATGCGCCGGGTGCGGGAGCTGCGGCCCTCGGCGACGACGACCAGGTCGAAGCGTTCAGGAGCCCCGTGGTCGTAGCGGACCCGCACACCGGAGTCGTCCTGCTCGGCGCCCACGACGAAGTCGCCGTAGCGTCGGTCGATCGACTCCGGCAGCGCGTCGACCAGGATGCCGGCGAACGTGCCGCGGAGGATCTCGATCTCGGCGGTGGGTCCGTCCTCACCCTCCGCGCGGGGGAACACCGCGTAGGGCTTCCCGTCCTCGCCGACGAAGCGGGTGCCCTGCTCGCCGGTCAGGTGCTGCATCACGGTGTCGCGGAGACCCATGCTCCGCAACACGTCCCGCCCGAGGCCGCGGATGTCGATGTTCTGGCCGGTGGTCCGCTGCTCCGGCGAGCGCTCCAGCAGCGTCACGTCGAACCCGGAGCGGTCGAGGCCCCAGGCGACGGTGGGGCCGGCGATGCTCGCGCCGGTGACCAGGACGCGGGGGCGGTGGTGCGGGGTGGTCGACATGGGGTGTCCTTCGATCCGGGGAAGAGGAGTGTCTCCCCGAATCGAACAATAGCATCACAGCGATATGACTCCACAGCAAAGCTGAATGTTCTGCTCTCTCGCCGATCGGGGTCGGGCTTGTTGATAACGGTTATCATCTAGACCTCGCCCATCCCGATCTCCAGGAGTTCCATGTCGCCCCGCCACACCCTCCTCGTCCCCGCCCTCGTCCTGGCCGGCGTCCTGCCCCTCGTCGCCACCGTCGCCCCCGCGAGTCCGGCCACCGCGGCACCGAGGGCCCACCACAGTTGGCTCGTCACCGCGGACGCACCTGCCGGACGCCTCTACGTCAACGACGCCGTCACCGGCCGACGCACCGCGACCCTCCGCGGTGTCACGCTCGGGACGCACGCCGGCACCGTCCAGCTCGGCCACGGGCGGATCGCGTTCATGGACGAGTCGAAGCCACAGCTCGACGTCCTCGCCATCGGCTCCGGAGGCACAGCGCGGATCGTGCAGCACTACGCCGTCCCGAACGCCGACGGCCGCTGGGAACGCGCCGGCTGGCTCGCCACCGACACCTCGCGCCGCCACCTCGCGGTCGGCTCCGACTTCGACGGCTCCACACACCAGCGCGTCACCGTCATCGACCTCGGACGGGAGGTCGCCCACACGGCCGACATCACCACCTCCGCCGTGACACTGGCCACGACCGGCAAGCGCGGCACCGAGGAGGTCGAGACCTTCCTGGTCGGCAGCCCCCTGCGCCTGGTCGTCACCGCCGGCGGCCGGCTCGACGCCTACTCCGTGTCCGACATCATGCGGGGTGCGACGCGGCCGCACCGGATCGCGACGACACCGCTGGGCGCGTACCCGCACGGCCCGGTCGTCAACGCGACCGGTACCGTCATCGGCTCCGACCTCGCCACCGGCGTGCAGACGGTCCGGGTCACGAAGAACGGGTTCACGGGCTCCAGCTCCGCCGCGTACCCGCAGCCGAGCGTGCAGAGCTACCGCCCACGGATGGCTCCCGACGGCACGACCGCGATCGGCGCGCAGGCCGGCACCACGACCGCGGGCACCAGCTGGGACCGGGTACCCGCGTACCTCACCGCGTCGTCGACGTCGTCGGACAGCATCCGGAGCGTCGCACTCGGGACGGGGCTGTTCACCCGCGCGGCCGTCACGTCGCGGTTCGCCGCCGTCGCACTGACGTCGGGTTCCGGCGACTCGCTCGTCCTGGTGCAGAAGCAGGCCGACGGCATCTACGACGGCCGCAGGACGTCCGTCGCACTCCAGCCGTTGCGACACGGTCCGGTCGCCGGACAGTCGGCGACCGGGACGGCCGTGCGCTTCACCGCGGCGACCGACGACGGCACGAGCGTGTTCGTCACGCGCGGTGGGGAGGGCACGATCACGCAGGTCGACACGGCGGGCGCGGCGCCGTCGGTGACGCGCACCATCAGCCTGCCGACGGACCTGTCGGACGGCGGGTACCTGACGACGGTCGACTCGACGGCGACGCCGTACGACCTCAGCGGGCGCTGACATCCGCGGGTGCTGACCGCCGCCGGGCCGTCGTTGCCGAGTGCGGCGACGGCCCGTGCGGCGACGGCCTGTGCGACCGTGGCGTCAGGTCACGCCAAGCGGGGGAAGAGCTGCTCGGCAGCGGAACGGTCCACGTCCCCGAGCCGCTCCGCGCCAGGGCCGTCGTAGGTCTCCAGGCAGTGGTCGAAACGAGCGGTCCAGTCTGGGTGCGCGTAGGGGAAGTCGCTGCCGTAGAGCACGTGACCCGGCTCCGCGAAGGCCAGGAGTGACGGCAGAGACGTGGGTGTCGCCGACAGGGCCGTGTCGAAGTAGAACTTGCGCAGCCCCGCTTGGATGCCCTCCGGTGTGGTGCCTGGGTTGAACATCGCGGCGGCGCTGAACCGACTCGCGGCGTAGGGCAGGAACCCGCCGGCGTGCGAGAGGATCACTCGGAGCTCCGGGTGCCGGTCGAACACGCCGTGGGCGACGAGGTCGACGGCGGTCCGGGTGGTGTCGAACGGGAAGTCGAGCAGTGCCGTGGGCATGCCGGGCAACTGCTGGATCGGCGGAGCGGTGGGATGGACGAAGACCACGGCCGAGCGTGCCGCGAGCTCGGTCCACAGCGGCTCGTACGCGGGATCGCCGAGGTACCGACCGTGCGCGTTCGACAGCAGGAGCACACCGTCTGCGTGGAGCTCGTCGAGTGCGCGCACGGCTTCGGCGACGGCACCGTCGAAGTCCGGCAGCGGCAGCACCGCGAAGTGTCCGAAGCGGTCCGGCTGCTCCCGGACCAGTCCGGCCTGGTGGTCGTTCAGTTCGCGGGCGAGTTCGCGGGCCGCGGCGTCGTCACCGAAGTGCACACCCGGGGCGCTGATCGACAGCATGCCCGTCTCGATGCCCGCCTCGTCCATCATCGCGATCGCCGCCCCGGGGCTCCACTCCGGCATCGACCAGCCACCGATGGCCCGAGGACCGCGTCGCGGCGCCGTCCCGCCGCTGTCCCCCCACGGATCCCACTGGGCGCTCCCGCCCGTCGCGGGCTGCGCCTGCCCCGGGGCGCCGACGCCCATCGCTCGCGATCCTGCCGCGGCGAGCGCCTCGAAGTAGCGGGGCGGGAGCAGGTGCTGGTGCACGTCGATCTTCCCTGGCATGATTCGGTCCTCCGATCGCCCTCGCTGACGAGGGCTGGTTGCGGTTCTGCAGTGGTGGTGTTGGTGGCCCCTCCCGCTCGGCCAGGAAGCTGTCCGAGCGGTCGGGGACGCCGATGTCCCGCCGCCCTCAGGACGACGAGGTCGACGGCAGGACCACCGTCCCGCGACCGGCTCCGGAACGCGCCGCAGCCTCTCGCCGGGTCCGGATGAGCATCGCCGTCAGGGTGAGCAGGATGCCCGCTCCTGCCCAGATCCCCAGCCGGATGATCGGGACGGCCACGGCCGCGCCGTCGAAGTACTGGACGGACCGGAGCAGGTCGAGCGCGTCGCCCTGGGGGAAGACGTACGAGAGTGCCTGGAAGAAGTCGTTGAGGACGTGGATGCCGAGCGGACCGCCGGAGGACGTGTTGCCGAGGATCACCAGGGCGAGTGTCATGGCGAGTGCAGCGATGGTCCCGCCCAGGGCGGCCACACCGGTGACCGCTCCCCCGATCGCGACCCCGGTCAGCCAGAGGACGCCGAACACGGCCCAGGGACCGACCGCGACCGCCCCGAGACCGGAGTCGATCCAGAGGGTGATCAGACCGGCGAGCAGACCGGCGTAGAGGACGAGGACCACACTGCGCTCGACGAACTTCGTCGCCGTGTCGACCGTGCCGAGGATGCGTCCGAACACCGTCGCGCCGAGGGCGGCGCCGAGCCCCGCGAAGAGGATCGCGTAGAACTCGACCGATCCGACCGGGTCCTTCTTCGGCAGCGGTGCGAGGTCGGTGGCCGTGTTGGTGGTCTGCAGCTTCGCCGCGATCGAGTCGCCGACACCGGAGATCGCCTGGCCGAGGCCGCGCCCACCACCACTGGCGATGTAGGTGGTGACGCCGCCCTTGCCGGGTGCCGGCAGGACGACGGCGCCGTCGACGTCACGGTCGAGCACTGCGGCGCGCGCCTGTCGAGCGGACGCCACGACCGTCAGGTCCAGCGATCCCTGCTGCTCGAGCGCGACGATCGCGTCGGCGTCGCCGGTGACCGCGAGCTGGACGTTGTTCGGCGTCGGGTTGCCGAACGCGCTCGAGTAGCTCGTCAGCATCGCCATCGCCAGGAGCAGGATCGCGATCCCACCGAGGACCAGGTTGCGGTAGCGATGGGCCGAGCCCGGCCCTTCGGAGCCGAGCGAACCGCCGGCGACCGCCGCTTCGAACTCGGGGTGCTGCGGAACGTCTCCCCGGCGAGGTGCCGTCTCAGTCACGTACGTCATCATTTCCTTTACATTTGTCCAATAGATGACGAACGTACATCAGTGGTCGAGCTCTGGCAAGATGGAGTCATGCCCGACCCGACGAAGACGGCGACACTCGGGGCCCAGCGCGTGGACCCGCGTGTCACTCGCACCCGCGCGGCCTTGATCCGGGCACTGGCAGCCCTGGTATCCGAGGCACCGAAGGGCGAGACGATCCCGATGAGCGCCGTGGCGCAGCGAGCCGGCCTGAGCAGACAGGCACTCCACAACCACTACGGCAACGTCGGGGACCTGGCCACGGACCTCTGGATCAGCCGCCTGCTCGATGACTGGCTGCCGCTCGAACAGAGTGCGGCGAACCTCCCGCAGGCCCTCACCGACGCGGTCCGGGCACGCGGCATCGAACCGCTGCTCACCGCAGGGCGCGCGGATCGGGAGTTCTTCGACAAGCTCCGCGCCATCCCACGCGGCGAGCGCGTCGCCGAGGTGCTGGCGTCGGCGATGACGACGTGGCTGACGGAGTCGGATCACGGTCGTCACCGACCGGAGATCGCACTCACCGGGGACGCTCGGACCTTCACGATCGGCGGCATGATCGCGCTGGTGTCGACGTGGCAGATGTCAGCCGATCCGCCGAGCACCGCGCAGCAGGTCGCCACGCTCCGATCGTTCGCCGCGGCCGCCGCAGGCACTGCAGGCGACAGCGGCAGCCGCGGCGAGTGATCACCAGGCGTCAGCCGTCGTAAGCGACGTAGTGCAGCTCGGCGTCCCGCCGCTCGTCGTGGAGCGTCACGTAGGACTGCGCGATGACCGCCGGCTCGGCATCCGGTCGCCCACCTCCGATCAGTGCCGTGATGGCGACGAAGCCGACGTAGACACCCTTCTCCGCCAGGGCCGCGTTGAGGTTGAGCGTCCAGTTGCGGAGCCCCGCCGCGGCGATGTTGACGTTCCCGCGGACCGGCGTCGGCGCGAGTGCACCGCCGCCGGTCGTCACGAGTACCGTGCCGGAACCCGCGGCGACCATGTCCGGCAGGACCTCACCGACGGCCGCGATGGCGCCTCCGAGGTAGAAGTCGATCTGCGGCTGCAGGTTCTCCATCGTCACGTCCACGGCATCGACCGACTCCAGAGTCCGGTCGGCCGGGGAGAACTCCAGGACGTCGATCGGGCCGAGCGTTTCCCGGATCGAGCGGAGTGCGGCCCGGATCGTGTCAGGCGCGCCGACGTCGGCCGTGAACCCGCTGGCCTGGACGCCCTCCGCGGTGAGCTGTGCGGCGAGGGCGTCCACCCTCGATCGGTCGCGGGCCACGAGAGCGACGTCGAAGCCCTTCTGCCCGAACGCCCGGGCGATCGCGAGCCCCAGGCCGGGTCCCGCTCCGATGATCGTGATGAGGGGCATGGTGTGTCCTTCCGCGGCCCACTGGGGGAGCTCGTGTCGGTGCGGTAAGTTGAGGTCGTCCTCAAATCCACTCGAGCCTATGTTGAGGCTGCCCTCAAGATCCTTCGGAGTCGCTGTGAGCACCGCCCCCCGCCTGCGTCGAGATGCGCAGGCGAACGTCGAGAAGCTGCGCGCCGCCGCCATCGCGGTCTTCACACAGCGAGGGCTCTCCGCGCCGCTGGAGGACATCGCCCGCGAAGCCGGTGTGAGCATCGGGACGCTCTACAACCGCATCGGGTCGCGCGAAGACCTCATCGACGCCGTCGTGCCCGACATCGCGGGCGCGAAGCTCCGGACCCTCCGCGAACGGACACTGGCCCAGGACACTCCGCGCGCGCAGCTCGAGACCTTCATCGCCGAGATGATCGACCTGCAGCGGAGCGACCCAGCCATGAACGACGCGATGCTCCGGCGGTACCCCGACGCCGTCCTCCTCATCAACGCGTGTGAACGGTCGATGGCACTCGGAACGGAACTCGTGGACAACGCCCACGCCGCCGGAGTGCTCTCCCCGGACTTCACCGCCGATGACCTGATGACCGTGCTCTGGATGGCGGGGATGGCCTGCCACGACCCTGGCGCTCCGGAGGGCTGGCGCCGGGCCGTCGATCGCAGCGTCGCCGCCGCGTGGACCGCCGAGGGATGACGGCTGGTCGCTGACCGACCGACCGGCGCCGCACCGATCACGGAGCTGGGCGGAACTGGTACCTGCCCTACAGGTACCAGCTCCGGGGTGCTCGCTGACCCGACCCGAACGGGCTTCGCGAACTGCTGCCCATGATGCCGGACGCCACTGACATTCCTGAGCAGACGAGCAGCATCCGTCGCTCATTGGCTCGCGGAGGCGCTGCGGAGGGCAGCCGCGGCACGTCGTGTCACCGTGACGCGAAGACCGATGCGCGCTCGGCGACCTCGCCGAGGGACATCAGCACCCCGATCGTCGCCGTCGCGTCTCCCTCGCCCACTTGCGCACCAACCCTTCCGTTGCGTTAGAGTCGGAACCAGCCAACCCTCTCGTCACGGGAGAGTTGAGATCCCGCCGGTCCTCCTGCGATCAGCGTGCGCGACGAAGCGCCCCACGACATTCCCCCGCGGGCGCCGAGCGTCCGCTTCCCTCACCGAAGGAGAACCGTGACGACCGTCACGCAGTCCGTGCCCGTCCAGGTGCACCACAGTCCCACCGTCCTGTCCGCCCTGCGGAACCCGAAGATCCTGCTCCGTGAGGTCCTCGCCGGCCTCGTCGTGGCCCTCGCGCTGATCCCGGAAGCGATCTCGTTCTCGATCATCGCCGGCGTCGATCCGCGCGTCGGCCTGTTCTCGGCGTTCGTGATGGCCGTCGTGATCTCGTTCGTCGGCGGACGTGCCGCGATGATCTCCGGCGCGACCGGCGCCATCGCACTCGTCGTCGCCCCCGTGGTCAAGGACCACGGCCTCGACTACCTCATCGCCACCGTCCTGCTCGGCGGGGTCTTCCAACTCGTCCTCGGCGGACTGGGAGCGGCGAAGCTGATGCGGTTCGTGCCACGGTCGGTGATGGTCGGGTTCGTCAACGCGCTCGCGATCCTGATCTTCACCGCGCAGCTGCCGAACATCATCGGCGTCGACTGGCTCGTCTGGCCGATCGGCGCCGCCGGGATCGCGATCATCGTGCTCCTGCCCCGGCTCACCAAGGCCATCCCCGCACCGCTCGTCGCGATCGTCGTCCTGACCCTCGTCACCGTGCTCGCATCCCTCGCGATCCCGACCGTCGGCGACGAGGGCAAGCTGCCGGACAGCCTGCCGACGCTGTTCATCCCGAACGTCCCGTTGAACCTCGAGACGCTGACGATCATCGCCCCCTACGCCCTCGCGATGGCCCTCGTGGGACTCCTCGAATCGCTGATGACGGCGAAGCTCGTCGACGAGGTCACCGACACCGGTTCCCGCAAGACCCGGGAAGCCCTCGGGCAGGGGGTGGCGAACATCGCCTCCGGGCTGTTCGGTGGCATGGGCGGCTGCGCGATGATCGGCCAGACGATGATCAACGTCAAGGCCTCCGGCGCCCGCACCCGCATCTCCACCTTCCTCTCCGGTGTGTTCCTGCTGGTCCTCGTCGTCGGGCTCGGCGACGTGGTCGCGATCATCCCGATGGCCGCCCTCGTCGCCGTCATGGTGATGGTCTCCGTCGGCACCTTCGACTGGCACAGCATCAAGCCCTCGACGCTCAAGCGGATGCCCGTCGGGGAGACCATCGTCATGGTCCTCACCGTCGTCATCGTCGTCGCCACCGACAACCTGGCCATCGGCGTCGTCATCGGCGTGATCGCCGCGATGGTCGTCTTCGCCCGACGGGTCTCGCACTTCACCTCCGTGACCCGGAGCATCGAGGCGACCGACAGCGGCGAGCAGCACGCCCTCTACACGGTCGAGGGTGAGCTCTTCTTCGCCTCGAGCAACGACCTCACCACGCAGTTCGACTACGTCGACGACCCCGACCTCGTCGTCATCGACATGACGAAGTCACACATCTGGGACGCCTCCACCGTCGCCGCGCTCGACGCGATCGAGACGAAGTACCACCAGCACGGCAAGCGGGTCGACATCCGCGGCATGAACGACGCCAGCCAGGCATTCCACGGCCGCCTCGCCGGGAACCTCGGCGCCGGCCACTGATCTCCTGCACGGGAGGACCGTGGGGACGCCGACAGACGCCGCTCGCGTCACCCCGCGGTCGCGTCAGCCCGCGGTCGCGTCACACCGCGGGCACGTCACTCCGCGGTCGCGTCACACCACGGGGGGAACGGGCGCGTTCCGCGTCGATCGCGTCGACGGCATCAACCCGGAGTGACGACATGCAAGAAGTCTTCTTCCTCTCGTCCATGGACAGCGAGCGGTTCTCGTCCGTCTTCCGGTGCGAAGTGGAACGACCGATCGAGCTGCCGAACGGCCACCATGCGCTGATGGTCAGCTGCGATCCGCCGCTGAACGGTCAGGAACTCGGCCACCCGCTCGGCATCAGAGGATTGTTGCTCTGGAGTCGGTTCGCGGACGAAGACCTGTGGACGTTCCCCGCGTTCCCGCACTTCGTGCAGATCTGTCTGCCTGACGTGGAACTGAGTGTCGATGCCATGCCCACGAGCATCGCCTGGGGCGAGATCTACGAGACCGAAGCAGACGCGACCGCCCACGAGATGAGCACTCGCCCGCGCTCCTCGGTGGAGTGATCCACACGTCGAGGAGCCAGGTGTTCGGTTTATTCGCGGATGCCAGTGGTGGCGGGGATGGCGGATCCCAGTGCTGACGGGCGTTCCACGGATTTTGGGATTCTGTTCCACGGGCCGAAGAACCCTCGATCCGGGGTAGCACTGCCGGTCCAAACACTTTCGAGGGTGCGGAACGAAGCTTGGCTCGCCCGCTCGTCCAGGCCTCGAGCAACCCTGACCTCTACGGAATCCAAGCAGTCTCGTCGCTGCGCTTGCGGCGTGCAGCCTCGCCGGGCAGCGCGAGCGCAGGCTTTGCGTACGTCTCATAGAACTCAACCCAGCGCTTGGCGACACGAGGGTCTAGCAAACTGCTACCGATCTGGACCCCGGCACCCCCACCGTGCACAAGCACCGAAGCCCAGCCCCCTTCAGACTCCGCGAATCGAAACGTCAGCTGCTCCCACGTCGGGTCGAGGTACACGACGCTGGCGTCATGAGGTTCGGAGATCGGCGCTCCGCCGAGGTCCGAGTAGACCGGGCCTGCGCCGCTGAACCGCGACGCTCGGTAGGCCAGTCGCCGATCTTCGACAGCCTCGCGGAGCGCTTCCTTCGCATCGGACCGAGGCGAGTGACCATCCACACAGGTCACATAGCTGAAGTCAACATCCGAGCCGTCGGTCCGATGGATCCAGATCCCTTTCGCCTCACGTCGAACGTTCCACTTGTCGCCTCGGCTTGTGAGGTCAACGAAGAAGTAGGCGATGCCGTCGCCAACCTTCTCGGTGTAGTCGGGGTGACGCTCCAAGATCTCGCGCAGCTTGCTGTCGTCGATTGGATCAACCACGCGGTCACCGACAGCGAGCGTGTCCTTGATTCGCTTGAAGTCCGCCTTAGCCGCAGTCTTGCTTGGCCACCTATGACTAGCCGTTTCGACCGCATGAACCATGCACCGTCCGCCTCTCCGTCGTAGCTGATGGGGCGGCAGACCGCGCAGCGGCGCGATCACGTCGGACCAACGCAGTGGCTGCCCTCTTTAGCTGTACATTACTCAGCATGAGCGTTGATCAGGTCACCACTGGCCAGGATGACCTCGACGGCTTGTCGCGCGGTGCACAAAGCCAGGTGCGCTCGTTCTTCCACGTCCTTGGCGAACGACTGATCCCCGGCACCTCAACGAGCTACCGCGTGTACTGGCTGATGACCGACGCCAACGGCAATGACCGAACGAACGCGCTCGCACGCCACATCTACTACCGCATCACGGATTACTGCACGCCACGGTCGCGGATTGACGAAGCTCACCGCCTCGACGCACTCGAGGGCGGCAACATGCACTTCTCGCAACTGCAGGACGAAGCCCGCCGTCTTTTTCTTGATGCAGACGCCTCGGGCGAAGGGGGTGAGCTGCTCCTGTTCTTCCTCCTCGAGGCGGAACTCCGCATTCCGCAGATTCTTTGCAAGATGCCGCTCAAGACCAACTCGCAGATGCCTATCCACGGCGTGGATGGCGTACATGCATCGTTGCTTGAAGACGGCAAACTTGCAGTCTACTGGGGCGAATCCAAACTTTACAAAGACGTACAAAGCGCAATGACGTCATGTTTCGACAGCATCGAACCATTCCTTCTCGATGATGGTACTGGGATTGCCCATCGCGACCTCACACTGGTCCGCGACAATCTGGATGTGAAGAACCGCGATCTAGCACTCAAGCTCGTTCGATACTTCACCGACGACGCCCCTGAACGAAATCTCCTGGAGATACGCGGCGCTTGCCTCGTCGGTTTCGACAACGATCCACACGAGCACCCCTTCTTCAACTCCCCAGCAGAACTGGTTGACACGGTCGGAGCACGGATCGAAAGCTGGTCAAGCAGCATTGGCACCCGCGTAGCAAACCGGAAGATCGACACGGTCGAAATCGAGTTCTTCTGCTTGCCACTGCCCTCTGTAAAGAAGCTCCGCGACGAATTCAAGACACTGATTGGCATGTAGTGGACGACACAGAGTACTGGACCGCGGTACAAGCCCTAAGGGCCTTCCATATCGGGATTCGCGAATCGACAATACGGTCGGCACTGAGATTCTTCGGTTCTATACGTCCAGTAAAGAAGCCCGAAGCACTGGACTGGAGCCCACACCTGATGGCCGCAAGCCTCGTCACACTAGGGGCTCCAGAAACATTACAAGATGGTGCCCTCAGAATTGCACAAGGCTGCCTGCAGGACCCCGACGCGGATTCGGACAGAAAGGATGCCGCCTCGTACTTGCTCGAGAGGTTGGGCAATGAGCGCGCTAGCAGTCTTGCCCGCTCTCGTGGACTATCTCCCGAGCGAGAGCTCCCGCTTGGCCCTTTAGCACTCGACCTCTTCAAGAGGAATCTCCAACTGTCAGTGGCCGTGGGTGACAAGCGAGTCCGCGTGAACGAGTTTCAACGACAGTTTTGGGACAGCGCAAACTCGAGCAAATGGATGAGCGTTTCCGCTCCAACCTCAGCCGGAAAGTCTCACATTGTCCGCGTGTGGCTTGAGGCTCTCATTGAGAGCCGTGATGACTTCCACGCAGCCTACATAGTGCCGACCCGAGCGTTGATTGAAGAAGTGAGTCGTGAGCTCGAGAGCACCTTGGGTACTCGCGCCACTATTACAACACTACCTTGGGACTCGCGCATTGGGACTCGGCCCCACGAAATCTTTGTTCTCACCCAAGAGCGCCTCCATCTCCTACTTCGGCAGAAGCAGGATTTGAACTTCGACCTCATCTTCGTGGACGAGGCGCAGAAGTTAGCTGACGGGATGCGCGGCGTCCTGCTTCAACGCGCCCTCGACGAAGCCACACTTCGAGGGGACCCGCAGGTGGTCTTTGCGAGTCCGCTGACATCGAACCCGGAACTCCTAGTCGACGGCACCGACGGGTCTCGAACCGCGCTCCTGAGTGAGACTGTCACGGTCAATCAGACGCTGTTGCATGTCAACCAGCGGCCGAGGCAGCCGACCCTCTGGGACATGCGTGCTTTCATCGATGGCCAGGCCGTGCCTGTCGGTGAGTTCGATCTCCCGGCCAGACCTGTGCCCGAGAGCAAACGCCTTGCGCTTGTTGCGGTCGCACTCGGACGCTCACACTCCGGCAATGTGGTATATGCCAATCGACCTTCGGATGCCGAAAAAACTGCGGGTCAAATCGCGGACGCACTGAACGACAACTGGGCACCTGACCAATCAGTCCTGGACGTCATCGATCTCATTAAGAAAACGATTCATCCCCAATTCCTTCTAGCCGCGTACTTACTGAGGGGTGTGGCTTTTCACTACGGCAATCTCCCTCTCCTTATACGCGAAGCTGTTGAACGCCTGTTCCGTGACGGGGCGATCCGTTACCTCGTGTGCACCTCCACCCTGCTCGAGGGCGTGAACCTCCCCTGCCAGAACCTCTTCGTCCGAGAACCGCGTAAGGGCAACAACACACCAATGTCTCCGTCCGACTTCTGGAACCTCGCCGGTCGCGCGGGTCGCTGGGGCGTGGAGTTTCAGGGGAACGTCATATGCGTCGACACCGATCGTGCGGGTTGGACGCAGACACCTATCCGGCGCGAACGCCAACACATCAGTCGTGCAACAGATGCTGTTGAGCGGGAGTTCGTGCCACTCCTCGAATACATAGGAACGGAAACGGCAGTTTCGGACACTACCGCCAACCCCTTGCTACAGTCGCTTTTCGGCATTTTGGCCTCCACGCGACGACGATCGCAATCGATCAGTTCACTTTCCTGGCTGTCTTTGACTGAGCAGGAGGCCGAGGCTGCCGATCAGATCGTTGACGACGCACTCGCGAAAGTGCATCTACCTCCGGATCTTCAGCAAATGCATGCGGGCATCAGTCCTTTCGCCCTTCAGCGTCTCTTTGACTACTTCGTCCAATCAGGCGAGCGCGAGACGTTCGAATTGCCCCCGCCTGAATCTGATGACGCGCTCGATAGTTATAGGCGCGCCATATCTCTTTGCGCCGAATACCTCGGCGCCGACTTCACAAACATTCCTGGTCGACACTTCTCACTTGCGCTACTTTTCATCGATTGGATGCGCGGCCGTCCACTATCACTTCTGGTGTCCAAGAGGCTCGGCTGGCTTCGTCGCAACAACCGCGAAATACGCCTTCCGCAAGAGATTCGACAAGTTCTGACCGATGTGGAGCAATACGCTCGATTTGAGGGACCGCTCTATCTAGCCTGCTACGCCGACGTCTTGAATGCAGCGTTCCCAGCAGCCCAAGACGCACCTGCGCCACCCGATATTGCAATGCTTATGGAACTTGGTGTATCGAGGACTACCGAAGTCTCGATGATGGGCCTTGGGCTATCGCGGACCACGGTGGTGTCGCTGGCAGAACATGTAGTGCCCGATGATCTCGACATCGAGGCGTGCGTGGTATGGCTACGCGAGCACGATTTCGACGCTTTGGGATTCCCGGCGCTCGTCTCGGCAGAGATCAAAGCTGCTCTCATGCGGGCCGAACTTCGGCAAACGTAGCGCTCCCTCTAAAGTGCGCTGATCCTGGTGAACTCCTGCCGCCCTCGGCGGCCGGCTCGGCGGAGGGCGATGCGCAGCTGCTGCAGCTCCTCGGCGCTATGGATGTGGTGCGTCGTCTGCGTGCAGGTCGTGATGGGGGTGTTGCTGATGGTGAGGTTGCGGTCCATGGTGGTGTCCTTCAGGTCGGAGCGAGGCGGTTGCTCGCTTGCGCCACCCCTATGCGAGCTCGTGCTTGCGAGCGGGGCGCCGACACTGTTCGCGGACCGGATTTGGGACTCTAAGAGCCGTTTTTACCCTCGTTCGTGGGCCAGAATGTTGCCCGTTCGGCGTTTTCTGACCCCCGGAGTGGGGAGTCCGGGCTGGGAGTTCGGACCGGGACTGAGGAGTCGCTGAAGCGCATGGCGGCGACGGGTTTTCCTGCTAGTGGACTCGGCGCCGTTCGAACGGCCCCGTGAGTGGCGCGGGCCTCGTAGCGTGCGCAACATGCGTCGCATCGCGAGTCACACCAGGAGTGCCATCACCAGTCCGACCGGGCGTCCCGAGAGGACTGCCGAGACCGGTGGCGGGTCTGCTTCGTGAATGGCAGCCCCGACGAGACGGCGCTGACCGCGAAGCAGCGTCAGCAGCTCGCCGCGATTCGTGACATGGCGCGCATCCCGTTATCGGACCTGCGCGACCAGAGTCCCCCGAACCTCCAGGCCCTCTACGCCGAACTGCAGGACGGGCAAGCGCTGATCCCGGGCTTGAAGATGGGGCTTGGGGCTCTCACCGTCCAGCGGTGGGATCCCGCCTACGCGGCCAACGGTTGGACCCTCCACGGTGCGGAGCTCACCCTCGACATGGGTCATCCGTTCGGGTCGATGTTCTACCGCAACGACGCCGACGGCCGCGTGCTCAGGGTCGGTGTGAAGTGGCATCCGCCGGTGCAGCAGCTCGAGTTCCCTGCCCTGCATCCGTCAAAGCCGGAGCTGACGTCTGATTGCGCGGCTGAGGAGGTCGCCGCGGTGGTGTTGGATGCGCGGAGTCGGATCGGGACGCTTGTTGCGGTGAACGCGGAGATCGGGGCGTTCGTCGGCACCGAGGAGTCCGAGAACGCGATCCTCGACGCGTCCGGGCTCGGCCTTGAGCGGCTCTCCGAAGACGACCCGCGGCTCGCCGGCCGTGATGCCCGCCCGCCGTCGAGGCCGGGCGGGGTCAGTGCTGATGGGTGACCGGCAGTGGGTGCAGGACATCCGGCACCAGCAGACGATCCTGTCGTTGCCGTTCGGGCTTGGATGGACGATCGACATCACGCAGACGTTGGTCGCGCTCGCGGCTGCGGGGATGCCCGCGCGTGTGGAGGCGTTCGACCGGCTCCGGTTCGACGACGGCCGGTCTGCATTCCTGTCCACCCCGAACCCGACCGCCACCATTAACGACGACGGCACCCCGACCGAACGGATCGAGGACCTGATTGTCATCCCCGGCGGATCAGAAGGCGGCGTGCTCTCCCTCGCCCGCCGGTACCCGGACCTGGTGTTCGTGAACGGGAAACGGCAACGCGTCTGGGCGAACGGTCGGCAGGTGTACGGGTCGTCGATGGAGCGGGACGCAACCCCTGGATGGCGGACCGTGTTCGCAATCGCCCGCACCATCGCCCTGCACGGCGGGGGCACACGCGCTATCGCGGACCGCATCGGCATCCCATTCGACGAGGTGCGTGCCGCGATGCCCGCTCTCGGGGCGCATGTCTTTCACACTCCGATTGGGTGGGAAGCAGCCGACCGGGCCGCCCTCTGCGACTGGGCTTTGGCGGCGTACCCGGGTTACGGCGGAGTCCGGACCTGCTGGCGCCGCGACACCACCGTCGACGAGCAAGCGGACCAGTTGATTGCGTTAGGTGGGGTGATGTCGGACCGGTGGGCGGCGCAGCAGTCGGGCGTCATCGTCCCACCGAACCGGCTGACGGCGTTCTTCGCCCAGCACCCCGACATGGCAGCGCTCGGCTACGAGCCCGCCACAGTAGACGAGGCGACGGTGTCGGTCGTCATTCCGCAGGACACCACGATCCTGACCGGTGCTGAGGGGTGCTGCACGGACGACTTCGTCACCGCGCACGTCATCTACTCCGACAGCTGGGTTGCCGCGAATACGGACGCGGTGAACGGGCTGCGGCAGCTGCTGCACTTCCAATCCGACCTCGCCCACGACCTCCGCTGGCACCCCAACAGCCGCTAACGAGAGCCCGATGATGACCTTGCAGCTGCTGTCGCTGACGTTGGCATACGACGACACCCGGTTCTTCGGCTCCGTCATGTTCACCGACCCCGATCATCTCGATGACAAGCCCGCCACGGTCCTCATCGACCGCGCCGACGGACGGCCGTGGTTCCGCCTCACCAACGTCGACCCGACTGCGCAGGACCCGTCGGTGCCGGCGATGGTCGAAGCGGACCGCATCATGCGGTTCCTCCTCCGCTACGCCCCCGACCGCATCGGCCGAACCCCCGCTGACTTCCCGCAGCCCTGACCACCCGCCCTACTCACACCCATTCCCCATGGAGGTAGTTGCTGATGATGCGTCTGGTGTCCATGCACGTGTCGAACGACCGGATCCTCTGGGGGCATGTGCTCCTCGAGGACACCGAGAACCCGGACGCGCACCTGGCGCAGATCCTCGTCCGCCCCATTGACGTCGAGCCCGGGTACGAGCTCTACGACAGGACCAACACGGTCCTGTCGGACCTGAGCGTGCCGGCGGTTCGGGAAGCGAACCGCATCGTGCAGACCTTGCTCATCCCCGCGTCCGAGATCGCACGCCGCGAGAAGGCCGTCCGGGCGGTGATCCACTCGGGCTACTTGGAAGGGTTCCCGGACGACATGCCGTGGCAGTCGCAGCTGTGGATGTACGCCCGCGGGGAAGTCACCCGCGAGCAGCTGTCCGCGTACGCCGATGAAGGCCGACAGATCTCCCGCCAACGCGGACACTCCGCGGTTGGTCCGGCGGACGTTCCCGAGGACTGGTGGCAGACCACGCAAGCCCGCATCCGCCGGCACCTCCTCAACACCACCCTCACCGAACCGGAAGTCGCTGCCGCCCTGCAGATCAGCATCGAGGAGGTCGGTGAGCTGTTCGAAGCGAACCAGCTGACGAGCTTCGACCTCGACGGCGAAGAACGCATCCCCGACTGGCAACTCGTCAAGCCCGGCCTCCCCGACTTCGGAGACCCGTCGTCACTCCTGCCAGGCCTCGACGTCCTCTACGCGGCAGCCCCTCAACCGCTCCTCGACGCGGCAGCGATGACAGAATTCATGACCACACCCCTGGACTTCCTCACCGTCGACGAACGGGTCCTGACGCCGCTGGATTGGATGCGAGAAGGACGGCCGCTGACGACGATCATCGCCCTGTTCCGCGGACGACGGTGGCGGCCATGACCCGCCGGCCGGACCTGTTCCTCCTCAACGTCGCCTACGACGCCACCGGCGTGCACGGGCACGTGTTCTTCCGCGACCCACCCAGCACCGAGCTGCGGCAGGTCACCATCCGCAGCACCGACATCGGCATCATCTGCGAAGCGGCCCACGGCGACACCCGCACCGGGTGGGAACCGTTCCTCGAAGAGACCCGCTGGCTTATCGCCCTCACCCGGCCCGACACCCTCGAAGCGCGCAGCTGATGGGGCCAAGACTCGAATGGGTTGCCGCCGCGTACTCCGGGCGGCCGCAGATCACGATGCCGTACGGGCTCGGTGACACTACCGACCTCACGGACACCCTGTCCGTCCTCAAGCTTGCGGGGCTTCGCGCGGTCGTGGAGTCGCACGACACGATCCGCCTCGCCGACGGCCGCCGCGCACGCTTCCCCACCCTCACCCAACGCCCCCGCGACGACGACCCGAACGACGTCGAACTACTCCTGCTGGCGCCGCGGACCGTGACTGCCACGCAGATCGCGCTCGCAGAACAGACCGCGACAGTGCTACTGGTCGACGTTGACCGGCGCCGCGTCTGGATCGACGGCAGACAAGCCCTTGGCACGAAGGAACGATGGAAGGACGCAGCCCCGATCTACGTCACGTTCGCCGTCGCCCGCATGCTCGCCGTCAACGGCGCCACCTTCGACAGGCTTGTGCAGTCCGGGCTCTCGCCGGGGCAGGTTGACGACGGGCTCGCGCGCCTCGGCAAGCGCGTGCACCGCACCGACGTCGGGTGGGAGTCACGACACGTCGGAGGGCTCGTCGACTTCGCCATCGCCTGCTACCCCGGACCAGGGGGCGTTCGGACCCGATGGACGTCCGACCTGCCGCTCGTCGAGCAAGCGAAACGGCTCATCGCAGCAGGCTGCCGTATCTCCGGCCGCGCCATCTCCGACCGGCCCGGCTACCCCGCCATCAGCAGACGGGACATGCCCTACCGGGTCGTCGCGTTCACCGAGCAGCAGGTCGACATGGCAGCGCTCGGCTTCGAACCCGACACGATCGGCTTCTCCGGTACCCAACTCATCCGACCCGCCGACCCCACCATCTTCCTCACCGCAGCAGCCACCGGATACACCGACAGCACCGACGACATCATCACCGCCAACACACTCCTCCGCGCCGACTACCGCAACGCCGACGACGCAGCCTCCCTGCAAGAAGTACGCGACCGGCTGCAATTCCTCGCCGACACCGGCTACGACCTCCGCCACAACCTGCCCAGCTGACGGCGGGCCACCGATCAGACCGGAGTCGCACCAACCTGCCGTCGGTGCCTCACCGAACTGCGCCAGAGTCACGCAGCGAGCTTGGTGTCATCGCGACCGGCCTCGCCCCAGACGGCATCCCGGCTCAGGCGGTACGCGTGGGTGTCACTTCGACGAAGGAGATGATCGGGCAGCTGGAACCAGGCGTACACCGGCAGTGGCTCGGGGAGCTCACGCACGTTAGAGCCGCGCGCATCACTAACGAGTGCGCGAACGGCGAAGCCGACACGCAGCGATCCGAACGACGACGGCCCAGGACCGCGACAGTAGGAACCTGCACCGACGTTCACATACGGGTCCTTCATTGAGAACATCACCGGACTAGTCTTCTGCGACAAATGCAGTCGCGGCGGGCCACACCTCGCCGGCGCTTTCAGTGAGCGACCGGCTGCCGGTCAGTGACACAAGGGGCCGGGGCGGCCCAAGACACCTGCATGAGCTGAAGAGAAATCCCGGAAGGAGGCGTTTTAGGCGCGGCCAAAGCGCATCCAGTCGTACGCGACGACCGCTTTCGCGTACTGCGTGGACCACCACGGCTCAGAGCGCTTCTCGCGATACTCCATCAGGAACGCTCGCAGACCGTCGACATCGTTTGTCAGTCTAGGCAATTGCATTGCGCTGTTCAGAAGACGGTCCCAGCCCATGTTCGCCTCGAGGTCAGCCACCGACATCAGCACGCCCGGCTCTTCAAGCTTCGCGAATAGCTCCGCATATCTATCCGCCCGCCTCTTGGCTGCAGTCTCGAGCGAAGAGCCTCCTTGCCATGAGCCACCCGTCCACAAACCAGCCTCGACGAGATACTTGAAAACGGGCACATACGTCGCAACCGGAAATTTAGGGTAGACCTTCGAGATCACTAGATCTGCTGGCAAGTCGCGAGCGGGGCTCTGCAATACGTCATCGAACAGGTCCTGACGTGTGAGTCCGACGATACCGACTGCGGTCATCTTCGCTCCAACGCCAAAGACGACGTCCAAGCCGCTGGCGCTCGAGTCGTCGATGTCGGAGACGGCGACGAGTCGCCCGTCCGGATCATTGCTCTGCACGAGCTCGAAAACCTGCTCCTTAAGCAGCCGCAGGATGCGTGCTGGCATCGCACGCTCACGCTGCCCGAGAGCGCTAAACACTTCCAGAAAGTTTGGGACAGTTGCGCGAATGATCGGGAGAGACACCCCGTTCACATTCATCACAGTGGAGCTTACGTCCGCCGGTTGGTCGGGTACCCACTCGACGAAGATGAGTCGATCCTGCAACTTGGAGACATTCTCGGGGCGGAGACCAGTGATGAGCGAATCCAACAACGCTTGTATGTTCGAATCGCCCAGGCTGTAGCCAAGGAATATAACGGGATGCTCGACGAATATGGTCGCCAGCTTTGCAGCCAGGTACGCGTTCCGCGCGTTGTAGTCTTCATAGTCCTCCGCGGTGAGCACTAACGAGTTGGGGCGCCGTTCGCCTCCATGAATATAGTAAATTTCCGCAATGCCCTGCGTGTCGGAGAAGACAAGTTCATCTTGACCAACGTAAGGGCGGAAGTCCGGAAATACGTGCTCGAGTAGCGAATCAAAGTTAGTTGTGATGACGCCATCGACAATGGAATCTTTGAACAACTCGAACTCTTCAAGAAGGTAAGCGGGCGGGGCGAATCCATCTATCGCCGACCGCACGTATCTAGCTACTTCGAACTTAAGTGGCGAAGCGCGGGATGTTACTGAATCTCTCCACTCGTCGACCGAAGACGTGAACGCGGCGTCAGACCACCACGAGTCGTAAAAGGCGTCCGCGATGAGCGTAGCCGCCATCGGAAAATCCCCGCCTGCGGCGCCGAGGTAGTACGCAAACGGCTGACCAGTGAGGTCGGCGAAGTGCGTGAGCAGCCCCTTCCAGTCCCCGAGCCCCACATACCGCCGGGAGAGGCCCGCGCCGACAAAGAGGTACGGACCGGCAAGACCGTGAAGGTGCTCGCTAAGGAAGTCGTCGACCTTACCCATGTGCAGACTCTAGAGCAGAACGACTTGGTACCTCCGGTTCGGCGCGCGCGGCACTTGAAGACCAGCTGAAGTGCCCATCTCGGACCCAAGGCCCAGTTCTTGAAGTGGCCAGCGATCTACTGCCTGTCCATCACTGCTCGGTGAGTCGCAGTACGCTAAGAATGTTCTGTCAGCGCAGGAGGGCTTGGGCATGTCATCGATGTGCGTGGGTCAATGAACGTCCGCCACGTCCGTTCTCGGTTCACTCTCCCGCCGCGCCAGCTCCGGGAGAGCAATACGCGGAACGTCACTGCATCGGTCGGACCGGCGACTGATTCGTGTTGAACCTCACGGGACGGCGCGGGGGCGGCGCTACGGGATCCGCCGCTGAGTGCGCCTCGTTCGCCGATCGGCTATTGGGACGGTCAGTGATTCGCTCGCGGTAGTCGCCGTCAGCATCTCCGCTGTCCGCGGGGCAACCGGCTAGCGGACGCGTTGGTCTGCTCCGCACGGCGCTCCCGTTCCTGCTGTCGCGCAACTCCCGGTCCGAACGAGATCAGAATGATTTCTGCAACAGCGACGGCGACGGTCGCGGCCAGCAGCGTTGGCCAACGCGTGAAGCCCGTGGCTGCCGCCATTACCTAAAGGAACGTGTGAGCGGACCGATGCCAGAGGAGCCGAGCGAGCGCAGGCCGACAGGAGCACCGTAACATCCAAAAAAAGCAACTAGTTCTCGCTACGCTCCGACCAGAGCCCACGAGGCTTGTCTTTCTACCAGGAGTTCAGGACCTTCGAGCCGACGTCGACAACGAGGGCGGCGGTTGCAACCGCCACAAATACGCGTCGTCGAGGGTTCTGAAGGAAGTTGAGGCGAGCGGGAACCGCGAAGTTGTAGTGCTGTGCAAGATCGAACGCCAACGGAACGCCCAGCGCCAGAGCGATGAGCGCGCTGCCGATGGAAGGGATCGCTGCGATGACTAGCGAGAGGAAGTAGGCAACTACACTCAGCCAGTCCGTATCGAAAAGGGCCAACAGGACAGGTGACCGCGATAGAAAGTCGAAGAGGCCCCCGATCACATTCCAGGCGGTTAGGACTATGAACAGCACAATGAATCGCAAGATCATGTCCTGAACTCGCTGATTGTCCATAAGCGGCTGGGGCGGACCGCTCTGAGCGGGCGCGACTATTGGCGCGGGCGGTGATGGGTAGAGCGCTCGACGTTTCTCTTCTATATCGAGCCGCGCTTTTTGAACGCCGTAGTATGTTGCTATCGCTGTGAGTACGCTGCCGCAAACGGTGACGACTGTTCCAACGATCAGTAGCCACGCAGGTATTGCGGGGCTGGCCGGCTCAGCTACGGATAGCAGGTTGACCAGGTTTTCGCTCATGGTTGCTGCACCGCTTCCTCGTGGTTTGCCCCATCCCGTTGTTCCGGGCGGGTCTTTTGGCTCGCATGTTTGAACTTGAGCGCTTCACCCACCATCTCATCGATGAGAACGGAGGTGGACTGTTTCGTGTTCTCGATCAGGGTCGACTTATCGATCTCAGCCTCGATCGGCTCGCGTCCTTGAAGGATGCGGAGTGCATTCGTCAGCGCAAGCGAAGCTTTGGCTTGTTCTTCAATGGCGTGCAACTGTCCGGGCTGTTCGAACGGCGGAAGCATGAGGGACATCGTCGTCGTCAAGTACCGCTTAAAGTCGCCCTCCATGCTTCGCGGGTAGGCAAGCTGGAAGCGATTGGAGGCAAGGGTGAATGTATCCCACGCCGGTTTTCCTTGATTAACCAATACTTGCATAAACTCAGTCAGGGGGTGACTTAATGCGAGAAGCGCGATGTCTTTGACCTTGTTGCCGGATGTGATCAATTCCGCACCGAGTTCCGCCACTTCCGCATTTTTTCTCGCGGCCGTTTCACGCATGAATTTAGTCGTCTCATTTTTCTTGGCGAAGAGGTAGGTGAAAAAGCCTGCGACCAGGAGGAAGCTGCCAGTGATCACCGCGGCGCCCCACCACGGCGTGCTGCCAGCGTTTGAAACCAGCTCGACGACGATGTGGGATGGGCTTGAAGAAGGACCGGACGTCGGAGTCGTCGCTGCACCAGCGACCGAAGTGAGGCTCACTCGGCGACTATAGCGCGCAACCTATTCCTCCTCGATCACTCGATTTCGAAGTGGTCTCGAACGGCAGCTTCGAGCGATTTGACTGCTCCCCGGACGAGCTTCTCTCTGGCGTAGATGTCCTCCATCGTCGACACCATCATCAGCTGCCAGACCTCATCTTTCACCTCCTGGGCTTCGTCGCGGATGTTGGTTGTCGCCACCAGACGGAGCGACGTCAGTTCGCTCAAGATCTCCTCGTAGGTGTCCATGAACCGGGCAAGGGTCGCGGGCACAGGTGGGGGATCGACCGATTGGCCCGCATGCATCTGCGCGATCCCCGCTTCGGCCATGGTCCGTTCCGACCGTTCGTGGTCGTGTGCTTCGCTGATGAACCGCTCTGCTAGGAGGACGACGCGTGACGTGTGGTCCAGAACGTTCTGATCCCAGCGCTGAAGCTTCTCGCGATCGGCCCGGTGCTTGTCCTGAAGCCGATTGAAGAAGAACCCAAGCACTGCACCGACAATCAGGAAGCAGCCAGCGACGACAGGAACGCCCCACCAAGGGGCGGTAGGGGAGGCGGCCTGTCCGGCCGCGTGCAGATGAACGGCCGTCCCGGGCGTGAGCATGGGGCGACTCTAGCAGAGCAATGAGGGAGTCTCGGCTTTGCGTTCAATTGATATGGATAAAAAGTCGTTTCTTTGGGAGGTTCGCTTACGGGTCGGATACGAAGATCAGCCATTGGGCGCTGACGACGAGCAGGACGACGACTCAGAACAGGTCACTTCCGCCATCCAGGCAGGTGCGCCGAAGAGGCGTCGGCCGGAAGCCACGTGCGTGCGGACCCGTCGAGACTTCTAGAGCTGCGTTTGCAGCGGTCGAACGACGCCGCACACCACGCCAGTTGGGCGATACGGAGCAAGTCGTCGAGGCCAGTGGTCTTCTTAGTTGGAGCTTTCGACGAGGATCGTCAGGCCGTATCCGGTTCGTGCAGAGGCTCGCCACGCCCCACTGATAACACGTTCGGTCCAGGCGCTTCCCACTCGTCCGATGACGAGAGCGACTCCGAGTCGTTCCGTCGCCGGTCGCCCCTGCCTTGTCCACGAACGCCGATAACCGACCCGGTGCGCAGCGTCGAGCGCACGTGCTCGGGTGCCGGCTGACACGCTGCCACGGCCGGCGAGGACACATGGGACCGATGCGACGGATACGCCTGCCAGCTCCGCCACATCCTGCACGGTGGACATGTCGATTCGCCACCCTTCGACAGTTTGTGCAGCTATGAGCGTATGGGGCGGAGGAAGAGGCAACTCACCGGCGACGAAAACGATCGTGTTCTGTGAGAGGCGCACCGGCGAACGCCCACGACCTCCGGGTCGACTGCAACAGGTCACACGGTTACCGATGAGGTCACCAGCCCGACGAGCGGGGAAGCCCGACGGCTGGTCGAGTGTCCTTGGATTCACTCGTAGGCCCGTCTGGAGCTTGCTTTGACTGTGCCCGCCCGCCGCCTCGCGCGACGTCCGTCCGCTGTCCGCCGCGACAGCATCGCAACTCGAGGCATTCAGCCTCGTCGCAACGGAAGTAGGGACACGATGTCCCTTCGATTCACCTCGGTTCCGATGCAAAATGGCCAGTACACCTGGCGCTTGCACTCATCCGAGAACGAACTGGTCGCTCGCGCCGGGACTGGATTTGACACACTCGTCGGCGCGCAACGAGCAGCGGCCGCCTTCAAGGCCGTCTCCTCGAACGTTCGATTCGTGGTTTACGTCAATCCAGTCGGAGAGTGGCGTTGGCGGGCGTGCCGTCGTCAATTCAACCTCGCGCGTTCCGGCAGCACGTTCCAGACGAGGGCTAGTGCCGAGCGAGCAGTTGCGTTCGTGCAGTTGAGCGCCGGCTCGGCTACCGGTGCCCAAGAGTGAGCACTCCGAAGTGCCGATGTGAGTCGTCACCCTGGCGGCAGTATGAAGCCCCGCCCCCTGATCTGGACCGGCATGTGGCCGCCGGCGCGGGATCTGCGCGGCTTCCCTTAAGCCGTCATGCCCCGTCACCTCTCCTCCCGGACAACGCTGCTCAGTGAAGTTGTCGCCGACCGGCCCTAGCAACGATTTTGAGAGCAGGCGACGGTTTTCGCGAGCAGTCACAACAACCGGCCTACTGCGGCATGTCGACGAACCGCGAGAACATCCCTTGGAACGCCACCGTGATGGTGTCAGCCTGCGACTGCGGTCAGCCCCACAGAGGGCAAGCGACTTCGCCGGCTTGGGCTTTGCGAGTCGAAGACCTGTGCGATTGTCAGTTGGCCGTCCGACTGCGGGGAGGCCGCTTCCGCCCGGTCGTTGCGCCAACGGGGCGGGTTCTCCACTGACCCTTCTGGTTGGTCTTCTTAGACCGCTTTGCCGCTCGGTGGCCGGCAAGAGCGCAGTCTGGGCACCCGGCGGGATGCTTGTAGGTGTGGTTGTCGGGGCGCACAGAGAACTGGCCGTGCTCAGCGCACAGCACTGTCACGTCGGTCTTCGCGTCGACGTAGACGACTTCGTTGTAGTCGTAGCGGCGACCATGGATGTCAACGGCTTTGGCGATGAAGCGTTCGCGACGGAGTTCGACGTTCGCGTTGAAGCCCTTGCAGTCGCGGCATCCCTGCCCACGCTGAGGGCCCCACGGAGTCTCGCGGACCCGACGGTGCTCTCGAGGCGTCTGTTCGAAGGGTCCGTGGTCCGGACAGACGATCGTCACCTTTGTGTCGCCGTTGACGTAGTTCCGTTCGACGTTGGTGTAGTCATAGCGGCCATCGTGCAGCCTCGTTGCGAAGTCGATGAACTCGGCGGCTCGTTCTTCGCGGGTGGCGGTGCGGTAGTCCAAGGGTCCTCCAGGAGTAGGTGTCCTGGTCCCTATGCAGCGACCCTCTGTTCGGCCGCGTTGTCGGCGTGTCGCGACGTCCCACAGTGGCCGTGGGACGTCGCGGGCGCGCCTTATCGGCGGATCGCTGCGCCGTTGAAGTGCCGCATCAAGGAGATGTGCTTCTGCAGCTGCAGACCCTCCTCGTTGTCCGTCCAGAAAGAAACGCGGACGTGGCGGACGCCATCAGCGTCCGTCCAGTCGTGGGCCACACCGTTCGCCGGCGTCTCCTCGTCTCGGACGCCCCAGACAGGCTCCCCCTCGGGTTCGAGGATTTCGGAGTAGAGCACACGTCGGAGGAACTCACGGCGACCGAGCCGCTCGTCACCATCGAAGGCGACGAAGTTTTCCGCGAGAACACGGTCGACTGCCTCCACGTCGCCACTCCTGATGGCTGCAGTGAGCTTGCTCTCTCGGTAGTGCAGCAGCACCGGATCCAGTGCGGGTTCCTGCTCTTCGATGTCGTTCTGATCTTCGTTCGTAATCACCCCTCCATGCTCACCCCCTTCCGTCGCAGTTCGTGACCGCCAAAGCGCTCGCCGCAGCGACACGCCGAGCAGCACCCGAAGCCGCGGAGGATGCATAGGCACCTACATGCGTCACTTCACCGAGAGTCAACACGCCGCTCTCCGACTTGCCCGCGTCCCCGACGGGCAGATCGTTCCGGCTCAGCGAAGCCCGCACTCCCCCAGACTTCCGGGCCGGCCGACCGGAGCCGCGTACGGCAAGCCGTTCAGGCGCCCCGGTCCGGTTGCCGAGTGCGCGCACACGCAATGCTGGGAACCCGAGCCCCTCGGAAAGGGTGTTCTCGAGGACGAGAGATACCTGCGGGGGACTCTTGTCGCGTTTCTGCAACCGGGAGCGGCGCGAGCGGTTGAAAGCTTTCGTCCACAGTTCGACGCGGAGCGCTGGCAGCACATTCGGCTCTTCGTGACCGACGCAGTCGCTCTGATCGCCCCCGCCTGCCATTACCTAGCCGAGCGGCTCATGGTGGTGGTCGGTGGCTTCGTGGACTGGGTCGTGAATGTGTGCGGCTACCCGGTGAAGATGCACGTCGTCTTCCACCCCGTCTTGATCCGCCGCTACATCGGCCGAGACGACAAGCAATGGCAGGACAAGACCCGACGCGACTACCGCTCCCTGCTCCTCCGCATCGCAGAGGTCGTCGTGCCCGATGCTGGCGCCATCCCGTTCGGATCGCTGAACACGGAGACACCAACCCTGCCATACACGGACTGCGAGCTTGGGCTGCTTGAGTCTTGGGCTCGTGGGCAGAGCTCAGCCCAGCGTCGTCGGGACGCTGGGCTGATCCTCGGTCTTGCCGCCGGAGCGGGACTCGACCCGTGGGAGATCCAGCATCTTCGAGATGAGGACGTCGAGGTCGGCAGCGCCGGGGTGCGGGTGACCGTCGCCGGTTCGATTCCCCGCGACGTCACAGTGTTGCAGCGCTGGGAGGATCTCGTCCGCGACTCGTTGACGGGTCGGTCCGGTCGGGAATGGGTGTTCGGCCCGGCGACACGCCTAAGCACGTTCAATGCCATCACCCCGTTCATTCGACGGACCGACCGCGGGAACGAGCCAACGCCTGTCCCCACTCGGATGCGTCAGACATGGATCGTCACGCACCTCGCCGCCCGGACACCGGCGGACCTGATCATGACCGCGGGCGGCCTGACCAAGCCGGAACACCTCGCGACTTCGCTCATCCACATCCCGGCGCTGCAGGGCTCGGACGAGCGTCGCCGCGTCATCCGCGAAGCTCGCGCGGACAGGCACCACCAGCCCTGACGCGGGGAGCCGCGGTCACAGCACCCGGAACGCGGCGTGTCGC
Organism: Curtobacterium sp. PsM8; assembly: GCF_030433875.1. NCBI lineage: Bacteria > Bacillati > Actinomycetota > Actinomycetes > Micrococcales > Microbacteriaceae > Curtobacterium > Curtobacterium sp. PsM8. Next base: position 28,867 of record NZ_JARUXD010000008.1, read on the forward strand.
AGACGGTCAGCACGTGCTGGCTGTAGCCGCCCACGCGAGTGCAGAGCGCGCTGCTGGGCGACCCACCGTCCGATCGCGACCTCAGCGGGATCCGATGATCGCCGTCGTGGCGCGAAGCCGTGATCGGCCCAGAACTGCTGGTGCGCAGCGAGCATCGTCGCCCAGCGCGCGTCTCGCGGCGACCATGCAAAGCCGGGCACCGCTTCAAGGCGACGCACCTGGTAGTCGCAGTAGCCACCCGCGACGTGGACCTGCCGGAAGTAGGCGACCGCGTCGACCAACGACTGTTCCGCGGTCGCGGGCCGTGGACGGCGACGATCAGCCAACGGCATCCGGCCGGACGCGACGGCGAACGACTCGAGCTCGTGCACACGATCGATCCACCGCCGCACGAACGGCCGTGACGCAGCGTCCGGGTTGATGTCGGCCAGGTAGTACTCGACTCCGCGGCGCTGCTCGAGCGACAGCAGCCGGGAGGGCTGATCGCTCAGGGCGGTGTACTCGGACCACAACGCAGCAAGCGCTGCCGTGGGGGTAGACATGCGGATCCTCTCCGCGACCGGCCATCGGTCGCGGAGTCGGTATGCGCGGACTCACGAAAAACGTGGCGCCACGGCGGGGCCGGAGAGAACCGGGTCCAGGAACAGGACCCACTCCGAACGCGCGCTCCCTACGGTGGCTGAGGCCGCGCAACAGGAAAGGGGCGCTGAAGCCGTTGCACGCTCACCGACCGCGTCAGGCGACCCGGACCTCGCCAGCACTACTCACGGCGGCTGCTAGAGCCACCCGCGGATCCCGGGCGTGTCGGACCTACTCTCGCGAGCTGGTGCGGAAGTGAGCGGCCAGGATCATCGATCTTGGATCCAAGATCGGACCCGGCTTCGTCACCGCGGCATAGGCCCCGCATGCGAACGATTCCCCAGACCGCTCCGGGTCACGGCGCGCTCCTGGATTACAGTCTCACGGTCATTGCGGCCGTTCGGTCTGCCCGCGCGATGAGCTACCAGCCGACCTTCCCCCGCGACCGCTGGGAGACCCTTCGTGCACTCGTGGTGGAGGCGGCCACGACAGTCGCCGGAGCGACCGGGCTCAAGCGCGACCGGCTCATGATGATCGCGGCGCCGTTCGCTGACTGGGTGGTCAACGTCAACGGCTACCCGACGACGACCGCGGTCGTGTTCCACCCCGTTATGGTCCGCCGCTACGTCGCCCGCGACGACGTCGCATGGTCGGACACCACCCGCCGTACCTACCGGTCAGCGCTCCTCCGGATGTCCAAGGTCCTCATCGGCGACGTGTCGCTGCAGTTCGCACCGACCACACCTCAGAACACCGCCGCCCCCTACGACGACCTCGACCTGCACCTGCTCGAAAGCTGGGCGCGTGGACAGTCAACCGCCGCGCGCCGCCGTAGCGCCGGTGCCGTCCTCGCGCTTTGCACCGGCGCCGGACTAAAGGCGAGCGAACTCCTCCAGGTCCGCCGCTCCGACATCACGGCGGACGCCCACGGCATCGTCGTCACCGTGACCAACGGTGGCCGGGCCGTTCCGCTGCTCGCCCGCTTCGAACAGCTGCTCCTCGACTCGGTCGCCGATGTCGAAGCTGACCACTGGGTATTTGGCTCGCCTAAGCGAATCAAGCACGGCATCAGCACCCTCACCACCTTCCTCTACGACACCGACCGGGGCCGCGAGCCTGACCCGGTCACGCCCCGCATGCGCAACACGTGGCTCATCACCCACCTCATCGCCGGCAGCAACATGCGCGCCCTCATGACCGCCGCAGGCGTCACCAAGTTCGAACACCTCGACCAACTCGTCGCACACGTCCCCGCCCTCGACACTGCGTCCTATCGCCAGCAGCTTCGCGTGCAGGAGGTCACACGATGACCGCAGCATTGACGAAGTACCACGACGCCGAACACGTCGATCGATGGTTCGAGCAGGGCTTCGAGATGACCCTCGGCGACTGGGTCACAATGGGCACGAAGAAGTCCGTCAAGCGGGCCGTTCACGAGGTATCCCTTGTGTGCAGGCACGGCGACGTGCAGCGGGTCATCGACGGCTTCAAAGCAGAGACGCGGAAATCAAACGCCGGTCAGAAGAGCAAGTTCAGCGAAGCGAGCGCCCTGATGCTCGTCTTCGTGTCCCTGCGCGCGAACCGAAAAATGTCACTCCTGGCAGCCGTCGAGATGCTGATGGTCATGCCGTGGAAGCAGCGGAAACGCCTCGGTATCACCGAAGTTGTGGAGAACCGCCAGGAGCTGATGTACGACCGAGTCTGGGCGGCGCTTGCTCGCCTCCGCGACCTGGTCGACGACGAGCCCGGCGACCGCCACGAAGGCATGACCTTCGAGCTCTACAACGAGCTTGTGGCAAAGCGGGACCCTGTGGAGATGGGTGCGCGAACCCGACGGCGCGAGGAGCTCATGACCGCTATCCTGCACGGCTCCGTACTCCTCCTCCCCAAGGAGATTCGGGACCGCTCAGACGGAGCACACGCAATCGACGCCACCATCCTCGAGCTCGTCGGGATGCACAAAGCCTTCGAAAACATGCGTCCCGGCGATAAGATGCCGACCAACCACGGCGGCGGCCTCTACGTGCGTAACGGAGACCACGACGGTTCCAAGAAGGGACCGGGCAAGCGCAAGTACGGTCAGGAAATCGAGTACTGCATCTGGACCCGCAACAGCCCCGACGCCGACAAGGACTTTCCGCTTCTCTTCACGGCGATTGGCGACCACAAGCCCGGCAAGCTCGTCGGACACGGTCGCAAGCTGCTTGAGTCCCTCATCGCCCGCGACATCAAGATCAAGACCCTCATCGCCGACCGCGCCTACACGCCCAACGCGAAGGTGGAGGACCTGCAGCTGCCCTTCGCACAGCATGGCGTCAGCTTGATCATGGACTACGGCATCGACCAGAAGGGCAAGCAGGCTTTCTGGGCCAGCCCCGACGGCAAGCATGACCTCGTGATGTGCGACGGAAGCTGGTATCTCGCCTCGATGCCCGAGATGCTTCAGCTCGCCGAGAAGACCTATGCCGACGCAAAGAAGGCGGCGACCGACAACATCGCAGACGAAGCCACTCGTGAGGCACACATTGCTGCCGCGCACGACGTGCTCGTTCAGCAGCGCAGCCGCCGCTCCCGCTTCCGCCTGGAACCGCGTGGTCGTCACCGAGCCGACGGCGCACGGCAGTACTTCTACCCGACCCTCAGTCTCGAAGACTCCGTCGATATCGATCCCAACACAGGATCGATCGTCGAGATCACCGTGCCGAGCAAGACCGTCCTCATCCCCGGCGTCCTCGGCGGCGGCAGCCGAAACGAGGAGAACACGAAGCACCTCAAGTACGGCCAAGAGTTCGAGTACAAGTCCGAAAAGTGGCGCGGCATGTACGGGCTGCGCAACACCGTCGAGTCTGGCAATGCTTCTGTGAAGAACCCGGAGCACCTCGCACTCGGCATCGCGATGAAGCGCCTCGTGCGCGGCCCATGGTTCGCGGCCCTCTGCGCCGCGATGGCGGCCGCCTGCGAGAACATCCACCGCATCGTCGACTGGTACCAGGAACGACTCAACCTCGCCCACCGGAATCGCAAAAACCGATCGCACCCAGCCGTTTACGAACAGCGCGACCCTGCGAAGTACTGGGCCGACTTCCAGATCACGACCGCGCCGCCGGACATACCTGTAGCGGCCTGACCAGGCCCGCTCCGAACTGAACAGACCAACCCCAGCCGCTCGGCGTGAGCAAAAAGCACCCGAGTCGGTGCCCCCTACCCGAAAATCGGGTGGGGGGCTTTTTTGCGTCCTTGACGACGTCCGTCGACGACGTTCGCGCCCCCGATGCACACTTTTGGGCTCCTCAGAGCCAAGCTGAAGGCGTTGCAGAGGGTCCGCGCAGGCCTCAAGGAGGGTCGAATCGGATACACCGAACCGATTCGGTCGATAGGCCGATCGGTCCGGAGCTCCGCCTCCAGGATTCGAACCCGGACCTAACGGCACCAAAGGCCGTCGTGCTGCCATTACACCAAGGCGGAACGCCCCCGGAGGAGCCCGACCATCCTCCCATGTGCCCGACACTGGTCGTGCGCCGCCGATCCACGCCATGATGGACGGATGCCGCCAGAGGACGAGGTCGACCGGATCGTCGCGGCGTGGGGCCGGGAGCGTCCGGACCTGGACTTCGCGCCGCTCGACGTGCTGTCCCGGGTGGACCGGCTGGCCCGGCACCTGGACCGGGCTCGGCGGCAGGCGTTCGATGCGGGCGGCATGGAGCCGTGGGAGTTCGACGTCCTGTCGGCACTGCGGCGCGCTGGCGACCCGTACGAGCTGAGCCCCAAGGCCCTGCTGCAGCAGACCCTGGTGACCAGCGGCACGATGACGAACCGGGTGGACCGGCTGGCCGCACGCGGGCTGGTCGCACGCCGGACCGACCCCCGGGACGGCCGCGGCATCCTCGTGTCGTTGACGACCGTGGGGCGTCAGGCGGTGGACGCTGCCATCGCCGACCTGCTCCGGGCGGAGCGGGACATCCTGGCCGGGGTGTCCGACGCCGACCAGGGCCAGCTGGCGGGACTGCTGCGCCGGCTCATCCTGGGTCTCGGCGACTAGCGCCGACCCCGCAGGAGCACGTCCGGCAGACCGCAGCAGGCAGTCCGGGCCCCGCTACACCCCGAGCTGCTCCGCGACCTCGAGCCACCGCTCCTCGAGCTGTTCGACCTCGGCGTCCAACGCCGTCAACTCCGCCTGCAGCTTCCCGAGCCCCTCGTAGTCGGACTGGTCGTGCGCACCGAACGCCTCGAGCCGCTTCTTCCGGTCCAGGGCGAGCTTGCTGATGCGGCGGTCGAGCGCCGACATCTCCTTCTCCACCACGCGACGCTCCGCGCCGGAGAGCGTCGGCGCAGCCGCCGTCCCTGCCGGACGCAGCCCCGAGGCGGCGGCGACGGCGGACGACCCGGCCGTGTCGGGCCTCCCGGCCGATGCCGCGGCAGCAGCCGACGCCGTCCCGCCACCGGTGCCCGCGGCCCGGAGCTTCATGTACTCGTCGACGCCACCGGGCAGGTGGCGGAGGTGCCCGCCGAGGACCGCGTACTGCTGGTCGGTGACACGCTCGAGCAGGTACCGGTCGTGGCTGACGACGAGCAGGGTGCCCGGCCAGGTGTCGAGGAGGTCCTCCATCGCGGCGAGCATGTCCGTGTCGAGGTCGTTCGTGGGCTCGTCGAGGATCAGCACGTTCGGCTCGTCGAGCAGGATCAGCATGAGCTGGAGGCGGCGCTTCTGCCCGCCGGACAGGTCCTTCACCGGGGTGGAGAGCTGCTCCGAGGTGAACCCGAGGCGCTCGAGCAGCTGCGACGGCGTCATCTCCTTGCCGTCGGCGACGTAGCTCGTCTTCTTGCGCGCCACGACCTCACGCACGCGGTCCTCGGCGAACTGGGCGAGGTCGGCGAGCTGCTGGTCGAGGACCGCGATCTGCACCGTCTTGCCGGTCTTCACCCGGCCGGTCGTCGGCTGGAGCTTGCCGGAGACCAGGTTGAGCAGCGTCGACTTGCCGGCACCGTTCGGGCCCAGGATGCCGGTCCGCTCACCCGGGGCGATCCGCCACTCGATGTCCTCGATGATCATCGTGCCGTCGAACGACACACCCGCGTCGAGGAGGTCCACGACGTCCTTGCCGAGGCGCGCCGTCGCCATCTGCGACAGCGCGACAGTGTCGCGGATCGGGGGCACGTCGTCGATCAGGGCGTTCGCCGCGTCGATGCGGAACTTCGGCTTGCTCGTCCGTGCGGGGGCGCCGCGGCGGAGCCAGGCGAGCTCCTTGCGGGCCAGGTTCTGGCGGCGCTGCTCGCTCGACGCGGCCTGCCGGTCACGCTCGACGCGCTGCAGGATGTACGCCGCGTAGCCGCCCTCGAAGGGTTCGACCACGCCGTCGTGCACCTCCCACGTGTCGGTCGACACCGCGTCGAGGAACCACCGGTCGTGGGTCACGACGACCATGCCGCCCTGGTTCGCGGACCAGCGGCGGTTGATGTGCTCGGCCAGCCACTGGATGCCCTCGACGTCCAGGTGGTTGGTCGGCTCGTCGAGGAACAGCACGTCCCAGTCGCCGACCAGGAGGCGCGCCAACGCCACCCGACGTCGCTGCCCGCCCGACAGTTCGTCGACCGTGACGTCCCACGGGATGTCGGAGACGAGGCCCCCGATGACGTCGCGGATCTTCGCGTCGCCGGCCCACTCGTGCTCGGCGAGGTCACCGACGACGACCTGCCCGACGGTCATGCCCTCGGGCAGGATGTCGCGCTGGTCGAGGTAGCCGATCGTCACCCCGCGTCGGTGCGTGACGCGGCCGTCGTCCGGTTCGAGGCGCTGTGCGAGGAGCGCGAGCAGCGTCGACTTGCCGTCGCCGTTACGGCCGACGACGCCGATCCGGTCGCCCTCGTCGAGGCCGATGGTCACGCTGTCGAAGACGACACGGGTGGGGAACTCGAGATGCACGTTCTCGGCGCCGAGGAGATGAGCCACCTGACCAGGGTAGGCGGGTCGCGGGGGTGCGGGGTGCCAGGGGGTGCGGGCGGCGGAGCGCGTGGGGACGGCGCTGAGCGGGGCGGCGGCGCTGCCGTCGGGCAGGCGGGCCGGCGGGCGCGCGGCCGGTTCCGATCGGCTGCACCCAACGGGATCTCCTTCGCACCACGGGATTCCACGGTGCAAGCCGGATGCGGTTGTGCGGGTCCGGTTCGCGCCGGCTCGGGCGGCACCCGGTCCGGGCCGCCCCGGGTCCGCCGGGCTCAGCCGTCGCCGTGCCCCGGCGGTCGCCCGGGGGGCGCGGGGGCGCACGGGGCTCCGCCGGTTCCGGCTGGCTGAGCGCAACGGGATCCCGCTCGAACCGGCTGATCCCGTGGCGCGAGCCGGATGTCGTTGGGCGGGTCCGGCCGGCGCCACGTCCGACCCGCGCCGGGTCCGCCCCGCGGCCGAGCCCGCGAGCCAGGGTGCCCAGGAGCGCGAGCCCGCGCCTCCCGTCAGCCCGGCCTGGAGGCGCCGCTCACGCCGTCCGCTCGAGGAACGCCCGCCACCGCTCCCGCTGCCTCGTCACGACGACGAACATCACCCCGAACACGAGCGCGAGGACGGCTTCGAACCAGAGCATGACGCCGTTGCCCGCCGCGAGGGACTGCCCCACCGCCAGCGGCACCCACCCCGCGGTGAACCAGAGGGTCCACTCGCTCTGCACCAGCCGCAGCTGTGCCAGCCGTCGGAGCACCCGGATGCGGTGCGGCTCAGCCGGCGCGCGACCGCTGAGGACCCGCTCGATCCCGCGTCGCTCCCGCATCGTCATCCCGGAAAGCGGATCGGACCACATCGTCCGCCACGAGCGTGCGCGGCTGATCCGCACGACCCCGACCGCCCAGACGACCAGTGCCAGCACGAAGGCGCCGGTGCCGATCAGGGACGACGTGTCCGACGGCTGCCGAGCCGGCGTCGTCGTCTGCACGGCCAGCAACCACCCGAGCGCACCGGCGAGCACGATCAGTGCGGCCGCCGCGACCAACCGGCTGCGGAGACGTGCTCCGCTGCGCTGCACCTCCCGCGGTTCGGCACCGTCCGCCAGGAAGGCGGAGCGCTGGTCGACGAACTCCCAACGCCGGTCGTCGAACGAGAGCGGCGGGACGTCGGCCCAGGCGTCCGGCCGGGAGGCCCGACTCACGTCGCCGCGGTCGGGTCGCCTTCGCCGGCCGCGTCCTTCGCCCGCTTCAGGCGCGCCTGCGCTTCCCAGTACTCGATCTCTCGCTCGAGCTCGGCGAGTTCCTGCTCGGTGCTCGAGACACGCTTGTCCCCGTGCGCGCTCTTCGCGGCGCCGAGGGTGGCGTACCGGTCCTCGTGACGCGCGGGCTCGAGGTACCGGCCGTGGTTCCGCGGGCCGGCAGCCCAGTCGTGCCCGATCGTGAACCAGACGATGCTGCCGACGACGGGCAGCAGGATCACGAGGATGATCCACGCGACCTTCGGCAGCCCACGCACCTCGCTGTCGGTCCGCGTGATGATGTCGATCAACGCGAACACGAGCAGGACGACGCTCACGCCGGACAGCAGGATTCCCATGGCCTCGGATCCTATGGGCCCGCTGTGTCCTCCCGCTACTCCCACCGTCGCGGTCCGAGCTGGCACGCACCTGTCGCTCCCGCGGACGGGCTCACGCGGCGGAGCCGGGGGCGTCCTTCCGAGTCGGCCCGGCTCGGAGCACCCGGCGCACCCGGAACACATCGGCCCCGACGACCCCGGCTCCGACGATGACGAGGACGGCGGACACCGCGTACAACGCACCGAGCGGGAAGTCCGAGGACCCGGCTGCCAGGACGAGGGCACTCCAGACCGTCGCGTACCAGAGCGGCTGTTCGACGCGCAGGAGGTCCGCACGGAGCAGGGCAACCGCGCGGACGACCCGACGCCGATCGGCCGGTACCGGGGTCCGACCGGTGACCGCTCGCTGCACGGCCTGGCGTTCCCGGCTGGTCAACACCGTCGTCACCGTCGGGTACGCCATGCCCAGGCGTCCGCGGACCCGGTTCCCCTGGATCGTGCGGACGACCACGACGCCCAGGGCCACGACCACCACCGACAGTCCGGCGACTACGTGGAGGGTGTCGTCGTCTCCGCGGGGCAGGACGACGAACCCGACCGTCACGACGAGCAGTGCCAGGACGCCGAGGCACAGACTCCACCGCGACCACGCACTGACCCGGAGGAGCGAGCCCTCGTCCGCGAGCACCGCTTCCGCGTCGTGGGCAGCCGCCGCCCATCGTCGGGACACCAGGTCTTGGTCGATGCTCACGTCTCCCGATCGAACACCGTCCGCGACCTCAGAGGACGCATCACCCACGGTCAGAGGGCCGCGACCCACTCGTCCGACCCGTCGGTGAAGCGCTGGTGCTTCCAGATAGGCACCTGCTCCTTCACGAGGTCGACCAGGGCACCGCAGGCCGCGAACGCCTCGGCCCGGTGTCCCGATGCCACGGCCGCGGCGAGCGCGACGTCCCCGATGCCGAGGGCGCCCACACGGTGCAGCACGGCGATGCGGACCTCGGGGTGCTGTTCCGCGATGCTGCGGGCGACCGAGGCGATGACGTCACCGGCGCTCGGGTGCCGTTCGTACTCGAGGGCGGTGACCCCCTTGCCGCCGTCGTGGTCGCGGACGACCCCGGCGAAGGTGACGACGGCTCCGTCCTGGTCCGAGGCGACGACCGCCGACACCTCGTCGACGGTGATGTCCCGGTCGACGACGTCGGCCACGACGACCCGTTCGGCTGCGGTGCCGCTCACGGGGCGCTCCGCGGGGCGTGCCCGTCGCCGTGCAGTTGGGCGAGCAGGTGGTCGAGGAGCCCGTCGAGCACGGCCAGCCCGTCGGCGACCCCGCCGCGGGACCCGGGCAGCGTGACGACGAACGCCCGACCGCCGACGACCCCGGCGACTCCGCGGCTGAGGAGTGCCGTGGGTCCGGCACCGGCCAGACCGCGGCGGCGGATCTCCTCGACGATGCCGGGGAGTTCCAGGTCGAGCAGCGGCGCGACGGCTTCGGGGGTGCGGTCGGTCGGGGTGACGCCGGTGCCGCCCGTGGTGATGACGACGCGGGCACCACCGCTGACGGCTGCGGTGAGGGTGTCGGCGACGGGGCCGCCGTCGGGGACGATCGCCGGGTCGCCGACGGTGAACCCGCGGGTGCGGAGCCACTCGGCGATGACGGGTCCGGTGCGGTCGAGCGCGGGGTCGGTGGCGGCCGAGGTGGAGACCACGAGGACGGCGGCGCGACCGCGGTCCGGAGTGTCGAGGGTCATGACGCGATCCAGTCGCCGGAACGTCCGCCGTGCTTCTCGAGGACGCGGACGTCCGTGATCGACGCTGCACGATCGACGGCCTTGACCATGTCGTACACGGTGAGGGCGGCGACGCTGGCGCCGGTCAGGGCCTCCATCTCGACGCCGGTGCGTGAGGTCGTGCGGACGGACACGTTGACGACGACGCGGTCCCCGGTGCCGGTGATGTCGACCTCGACCCCGGCGATCGGCAGCGGGTGACAGAGCGGGATGAGGTCGGCGGTCTTCTTCACCGCCATGATCGCCGCGATGCGGGCGGTGCCGATCACCTCGCCCTTGGGCAGCGAGCCGTCGAGGATCCGGGCGACGACGTCCGGTCGGGTGACGAGCGTCGCGGTGGCGGTGGCGGAGCGTGCGGTGACGTCCTTGTCGGAGACGTCCACCATGTGCGCGCTGCCGTCGGCGCGGACGTGGGACAGGTCGGTCATCGGATGCTCCAGACGGTCAGGACGTCGCCCGGGTCGACCTGGCTGGTGCCGACCGGGACGTGGACGAGGTGCGTGGCTTCCGCGTAGTGCCAGAGCAGGTGCGAGCTCGGCCCGCCGACGAACTGCACACGGCCGTCCACGATGGTCCCGCGCCGGACCTGGTGCTTGCCTGCGGGCGAGGTCGCGGCGTCGGCACTCGGCAGGTCGGCACTGGGACGGCCCTCGGGCAGTCCGGCGGCGCGGGCGAGCACCGGGCGCAGGAACACCTCGAACGACACCAGCGCCGAGACGGGGTTGCCCGGGAAGGCGACGACGGGCACCGACCGACCGGCGATCGTCACGCTGCCGAGGGCCTGCGGACCGCCCGGCTGCATCGCGACCGGTGTCACCTGGAGCCCCCGCGGCTCGAGCGCCTGGCGGACCACCTCGTACGCTCCGGCACTGATGCCGCCCGTGGTGAGGACGAGGTCCGCCCACTCCCCCACGGCCTGGTCGAGCGCCTCGACGAACCGTTCGGCGTCGTCGGGCACCCGGACGCGACGGGTCTCGACGCCGACCTCGGCGAGCGCGGCGGACAGTGCGACACCGTTCGCGTCGCCGATGGCCGCCCCGGCGCGGAGGTCACCGGCCGCGGCGGCACCGCCGTCGTGGAGCAGTTCGCTGCCGGTCGACACGACGAGCACCCGCGGACGACGGAACACGTCGACGGTGGCGACCCCCGCCCCGGCGAGGGCGCCCAGGACGGCGGGGGTGACGGCCTGTCCGGCGCGGGCGATGGCCGACCCGGCGCGGAGGTCCGAACCGGCGACGCGGACGAACGTGCCCGCGACCAGGTCGTCCGGCACCGGCACGACCTCGGCGTCGAGCGCGGCGGGGAAGGCACCGGCGGGGGTCGACTCCACGGGGAAGACGGCATCGGCACCGTCCGGGATCCGCGCCCCGGTCATGATCGGGGCTGCGGTACCCGGCTCGAGGGGTGGGGGCACGAGGCCAGCGGGGATCGGAGCGACGACGCGCAGGGTGGTACCGGCGTCGGCAGCGCGGACGGCGAACCCGTCCATCTGGCTGTTGTCGAACGCGGGCAGCGGGGTCGGTGCGGGCACGGAGGCCGCGAGCACCCGGTACCCGCGTCCGGCGCCGGACGCCACGGCCAGGTCGACGACCGGCACTGACTCGGCGTCTCCCCGCCCACCCGGCAGGGCCGGCTCGACGAGCGCCTGGACTGCTTCCCGGTGCTGACCGATCGTTCGCACGCGCGCCTCCGAATGGTCCTGACGCGGCGCATCGGACGACGCACCGCTCGCGGGCCGTTCCTGGCCTGCATCTGTAGCGTAACGACGGCGCCGACCAGCGCCGAGGACGACCGGAGGACCTGTGGACAACGAGAAGACGGCAACGATCGGTGTGATCGGTGGATCCGGCCTGTACGAGCTGTTCGAGCCCGGCACCGCCGACGAGATCGACGTCCCGACGCCCTTCGGTGCGACCTCGAGCCCGATCAGCGTCGGCACGATGTCCGGCCGCCGGGTCGCGTTCCTGACGCGCCACGGCCGCGCGCACTCGGTCGCCCCGCACCGCATCGAGCACCGCGCGAACCTCTGGGCGCTGCGCTCACTCGGCGTCCGGGCCGTGGTGTCCTCGAGCGCCGTCGGCGGCCTGCACCCCGACTACGCCCCCGGCACCTTCGTGGTGACGGACCAGCTGATCGACCGGACCTGGGGCCGCGCCGACACGTACTTCGAGGACGAGGTGCAGCACCTCTCCTTCGCCGATCCGTTCGACCCGGTGCTCCGTCGTGCGGCGATCGACGCCATCGCCGCGCTCGACGTGCCGTTCCGCCCGACCGGCACGTGCGTCGTCATCCAGGGCCCGCGGTTCTCGAGCCGCGCCGAGTCCGTGTGGATGCGCGAAGCCGGCGGCCACACGATCAACATGACGATGTCCCCCGAGGTGCCGCTGGCCGCCGAGCTCGGCATCGGCACGGTCAACCTGTCGTTCGTCACCGACGCCGACGCGGGCCTCGCCCCGGCCACCGACGAGACCACGAGCACCAACACGAGCACCGGCACCAGCACCAGCACCGCCAGCACAACCAGCACCGACGCCCCGGTCACCCACCAGGCCGTGATGGACCGCCTGGCCCGCGCGAACGAGGTGATCGTCCGCGCGATCGGCTCGATCGTGGCCGCGATCCCCGACGACTACGCCCCGCGTGAGCTCGTGCCGGCGAGCGCCTCCGCCCGCGTGCTGGAGCTCCGCCCGTGACCCGCCTGCTCGTCACCGGCGGCGCCGGGTTCATCGGCTCGACGATCGTCCGGCAGGCCCTGGCCGCCGGGTACGAGGTCCGCGTCCTCGACTCCCTGCGTACCGACGTGCACGGCGATCCGGAGGCCGTGGTCACCGCCCACCGCACCGCCGGCATCGAGCTGGTGCACGGCGACGTCCGCGACCGGGTGGCGCTCGATGCCGCGCTGCACCAGGTCGACGTGGTCTGCCACCAGGCAGCGAAGGTCGGGCTCGGTGTCGACTTCCAGGACGCGCCCGACTACGTGTCGAGCAACGACGCCGGCACCGCGCACGTGCTGGCCGCGATGGACCGGCTGGACCTCGGCCGCCTCGTGGTCGCCAGCTCGATGGTCGTCTACGGCGAGGGCGCGTACACGACCGCGGACGGCGAACCCCTGCGCCCGCCGGCCCGTCGCCGCGAGGACCTGGACGCCGGGCAGTTCGACCCGATCGGCCCCGACGGCCGTCCGCTGCTGCCGGGCCTGATCGACGAGTCGGCCGCCCTCGACCCGCGGAACGTCTACGCGCAGACGAAGGTGGCGCAGGAGCAGCTCGCCTCGTCGTGGACCCGCGCCACCGGCGGTCGCGCGGTCGCGCTCCGCTACCACAACGTCTACGGCCCGGGCATGCCGGCGAACACGCCCTACGCGGGCGTCGCGTCACTGTTCCGCTCGGCCCTGGCCCGCGGCGAGGCCCCCCGGGTGTTCGAGGACGGCGCGCAACGTCGCGACTTCGTGCACGTCGACGACGTCGCGGGTGCGAACCTCGCGGCGATCGCCGCGACCGAGTCCGCCCCGGCCGAGTCGTTCCGGGCGTTCAACGTCGGTTCCGGCACGGTCCACACGATCGGCGAGATGGCGGCCGCGATCGCCGGTCCGGACGGTCCGCAGCCGGTCGTCACGGGTGAGTACCGCCTGGGCGACGTCCGCCACGTGACCGCGTCCTCGGCCCGCATCGCCGAGGAGCTCGGCTGGCACGCGCAGGTCGACTTCGCCGCGGGCATGCGCGACTTCGCGACGGCCCCGCTCCGCGCCGCGGTGCGCTGACCGGACGCCCCACGGCCACACCGGTCGGACCCGGCCACGCGCGGGACGGGAGGCGCGTCCCCCACTCGGGGCACGCCTCCCGTCCGACACCCGGTCGCGACCACCGCCACGGTGCGGAGAACGGCCAGCCGGACGCGCCGACACGTACCCCGGTCAGCAACCTCGTGTTGGGTTGGGTGCATGACACAACACCCCGCAGCGGACGCCGTCGGGCCGGAACCGACGCGCCCGACTGACGAGGCGACCACCGCGACCCATCGCTCGGAGCACCCGCACCGAATGGTCTCCATGAGCGTCGACGTGATCCTCCCCTGCCTCGACGAGGCGGACGCGCTGCCGTCCGTCATCGGCCGCCTCCCCGAGGGGTACCGGGCCGTGGTCGTCGACAACGGCTCCACCGACGGTTCGGCCGACGTCGCCCGTGCGCACGGCGCCCTCGTCGTCACCGAGCCGGTCCGCGGATTCGGTTCCGCCTGCGCGGCCGGTGTCGCCGCGGCGACCGCCGACTACGTGGCCTTCTGCGACGCCGACGCGTCGATGGACCCGGCTGAGCTCCCCGCCCTCGTCCAGCGCGTCGCGGACGGCCGGGTCGACCTGGCTCTCGGTCGCCGCGTCCCCACCAGCCGCGGCGCCTGGGCACCGCACGCACGCTTCGCGAACCGCGTCCTCGCCGTCCTGATGCGCCGCGCGACCGGCTACCGACTGACCGACCTGGGCCCGATGCGCGTGATGCGTCGCGAGGACCTCGTGGCCCTCGACCTCCGCGACCGCCGCAGCGGCTACCCGCTCGAGATGGTCCTCGCCGCACACGCCGCCGGCTGGCGCGTCGACGAGTCGGACATCGGCTACGCGCAGCGCATCGGCGACAGCAAGGTCACCGGCACGCTCCGCGGCACCGTCAACGCCGTCAAGGACATGTCACGTCTGCTCCGCGCCTACCGACGGGAGGCCCGCACCCGGACCGTCGCACCCGTGTCGGTCCGCCAGCGGGTCGCCGCCACCTCCGCGGCTGCGGAACCCACCACCGCCGAGGCCCGCTCGTGACCGGCATCACGGTGGCCGTCGTCGCCAAGGAGTGCCTGCCCGGCAAGGTGAAGACACGCCTGACCCCGGCCTTGACCCCTGAGGGTGCTGCCAGGGTCGCCGCCGCCAGCCTCGCGGACACGCTCGCCACGGTGTCGGCGCTGCCGGCAGCACGCCGGGTCCTCTTCTACGACGGCGACGTCCTGCCCGACGGCGCGGACGGCTTCGACGTCCTGCACCAGCCCGGCGGCGGACTCGACGAGCGCCTGGGCTTCCTGTTCGACACCGTGCAGGAGCCCCTGCTGCTGGTCGGCATGGACACCCCGCAGGTCTCGGTCGACGCCCTCGCCCCCGTGTTCGACAGCGCCGAGCGTGACGCGTGGTTCGGTCCGGCGGAAGACGGGGGCTTCTGGTCGCTGTTCATGCGCGAGCCGACCGGCGACCTGATCCGTGGCGTCCCGATGTCCCAGGACGACACCGGCGCCGTGCAGCTCGAACGGTTGCGGTCCGCCGGGCTCGACACGGGCCTCCTGGCCGAACTGCTCGACGTCGACACGCTGCCCGACGCCGAGCGCGTCGCAGCGCTCGCCCCCACCACGCGGTTCGCGGCGGCCCTGGCCGACGAGACCACGACGACCACCGGAGGTGTCCGATGACCGACACGACGAGCACCCTGCAGGCCTTCGGGGCCGGCGGCGACGAACCGTACGCACGGGCCCTGCGCTCGGACGGCCGACTCCGGCTCACCGACCCCGAGCGTCCGGGCGAGGTCGTCACGATGGACGTCGGACGCTGGAGCGCGGCGGCGGACCGGGTCGACCGGTCCCTGCTCGAGGGCGCCGACGGTCCGGTCATCGACCTCGGCTGCGGGCCGGGGCGCATGCTCGTCGCGGCACTGCGGATGGGGCTGCCGGCACTTGGTGTCGACGTCTCGGCCGAAGCGGTCGCGATCGCCAACCGCTCCGGCGGTCGGGCCGTCCAGGGATCGGTCTTCGAGCCGGTGCCGGACGAGGGCCACTGGGACACCGCGCTCATCATCGACGGCAACATCGGCATCGGCGGTGACCCGGTCGCCCTGCTCGCCCGTGCTGCCCAGATCGTCCGGGACGGCGGCCGTGTCGTCGTCGAGACGAACCGCGACGGCGACGCCGACCGCACCTACGTCGCCACCGTGACGGACGCCGACGGCCACGCGAGCTCCGCGTTCCCGTGGGCCGAGGTCGGGCTCGCCGCCCTGCACGCCCACGCCGCCACGGCTGGGCTCACCGCCCGCCAGAGCTGGACCGACGGCGGCCGGCACTTCTGCGAGCTCATCGCCTGACTCCTGTCTTCTTTTGCATGATGCAAGAGAACGACGTAGAGTGGTGCGCAGCAGTCGATGGTGTCGCGGACCCGTCGGCTCGATGGTCGCGGCGCCTCGGCACGACAGCGAGGAGAGCACCATGAGCACCTTCCCCCTCGGCGGGACCTTCGTCAGCGGACTCCGTCAGCACGACGAGCTCGGCACCTACACCTCGACCGGCCGTGCGATGCGCGTCGACGCGGAGACCGGCACCTACACGGGCGTCCCCGCCGGACACATCGGTCGGTTCGTCGACACCGAGTTCCGTCGTCCGAGCACGGCGACCTCGAGCACGCGGACCGTCACCGGGTCCGTCCGCACCGCGACCGGGTCGTTCCGCACGGCCTGAACCAGTCGGGAGGCTCAGCTCCCGTCGGCAAGTCGCCTCGGCCCGCCCCCAGAACGGCTCGCCTGCGCGGCGAGCAACCAGACCGCGAGCGGTCGCACTCCTCGGCTCCCCCCCCCCCAGCCCGAGGAAGGCGGCCGCTCGCGTTCGTTCCGGCAGTCCCCCGCGTGGTTCCCCGCAACGGCTCCGCACGGTTCTCCACAACCGTGAGCGCATCCACCACGGCGATGCCAGGATGGGGTCATGAACGACCGTGCCGGAACCCCAGCGACCGCAGACGACCTCGTCGACCTCGATGCGCTCACCGCGGCGTACTACGACCGGGTCCCGGACGTCACGAACCCCGAGCAGAAGGTCGTGTTCGGCACCTCGGGGCACCGCGGCTCCTCGCTCGACAGTGCGTTCAACGACACGCACATCGCCGCCATCACGCAGGCGATCGTGGAGTACCGCACCGCGCAGGGCACCGACGGCCCGCTCTTCATCGGCCGCGACACCCACGCGCTGTCCGGTCCGGCCGAACGCACCGCGCTCGAGGTCCTGGCCGCCAACGGCGTCCACGTCCTCGCCGACGCCGACAACGGGTACGTCCCCACGCCGGCGCTGAGCCACGCGATCATCGCCTACAACACCGCCGGACACGACGACACCGCCGACGGCATCGTCATCACCCCGAGCCACAACCCGCCCCGCGACGGCGGCTTCAAGTACAACCCCCCGCACGGCGGTCCCGCCGACAGCGACGCCACCTCGTGGATCGCCGACCGTGCCAACGCGATCATCGCGGGCGGCAACGCCGAGGTGCAGCGCGCCGAACACGCCACCCACGACGGCTACGACTTCCTGCACAACTACGTCGCCGACCTCGAGAACATCATCGACATCGCCGCGATCAAACGTGCGGGGGTGAAGATCGGCGCCGACCCGCTCGGTGGTGCCTCGCTGCCGTACTGGAACCTCATCCGCGACCACTACGGCCTGGACCTCACCGTCGTGAACCCGGACGTCGACCCGACCTGGTCGTTCATGACGCTGGACTGGGACGGCAAGATCCGGATGGACCCGTCGAGCCCCTCGGCGATGGCGTCGGTCGTGGCCCGCAAGGACGACTTCGACGTCCTGACGGGCAACGACGCCGACTCCGACCGGCACGGCATCGTCACGCCCGACGGCGGTCTGATGAACCCGAACCACTACCTCGCCGTCGCGATCGAGTACCTCTACGCGCACCGTCCGCAGTGGCGCGACGACGCCGCGATCGGCAAGACCCTGGTGTCGTCGAGCATCATCGACCGCGTCGCCGAGTCCCTGGGCCGTCGTCTGTGGGAGGTCCCGGTCGGCTTCAAGTGGTTCGTCCCCGGGCTGATCGACGGCTCGGTGGCCTTCGGCGGTGAAGAGTCCGCGGGGGCGTCGTTCCTGCGCATGGACGGCACCGCCTGGACGACCGACAAGGACGGCATCATCCTGGCGCTCCTGGCGTCCGAGATCGTCGCCGTCACGGGCAAGACCCCGTCGCAGCTGTACGCCGAACTCACCGAGCGCTTCGGCGACCCGGTGTACCAGCGCGTCGACGCCGCCGCCAGCAAGGAGCAGAAGGCCCGCCTGTCGAAGCTCGACGGCGACGCCATCACCGCCGAGACCCTGGCGGGCGACCCGATCACCGCGAAGCTGTCGAAGGCGCCGGGCAACGACGCCGCCGTCGGTGGTGTCAAGGTCGTCACGGACAAGGCCTGGTTCGCCGCTCGCCCCTCCGGTACCGAGGACGTCTACAAGATCTACGCCGAGAGCTTCGTCGGGCAGGCGCACCTCGAGCAGGTCCAGCGCGAAGCCAAGGAGATCGTCGACGCCGCCCTCGGGTCCTGACAGGCGCTCGGTTCCATGGAAGGCTGAGCAGCATGGCGTTGTTCGGACGGAAGAAGCCGGTGTCGGAGTCGCTGCCCCTCGTCGTGCTCGCGCAGCGCACGCTGGCGGAGCGCGGTGTCGAGACGACGGTGGACGGGCCGGGCGACGACCCTGCACACGTGCGTCTGCTCGGGGCGGACGGGCAGGTCTACCTGCTCGCGAACCTCGCAGCCCAGGTCCGCGGCGAGAACGACGAGCGCCGGACGGCCATCGTCCGGGCCCACTTCGACCGGATGCTGCAGGCGCACCGTGAGCCGACACCCGAAGAACTGAGCGCCGACGAGCTGCGGGACCGCGTCCGGCTCCGCCTGCTCGCGGAGGACGGCTCCGACCCGACCGACCTGACGTACGCGCGACCGTTCGCCCCGGGGCTCGTCCTCGGGCTCTGCGTCGACTACCCGACGATGGTGAGCACCCTGGCGACGCAGACGCTGCCGAAGCTCGCGATCGGTGCGGACGAACTCTGGGCGATGGCCCGCTTCAACACGGACGCCGAACCGGTGGACGCGAACGCCGAGCTCGCGCCGGGCGTGCACCTCGTCGAGGGCGAGTCGCTGTTCACCGCGTCGAAGGCCGTCAACCTGCCCGCCCTGTTCGGTGCCGCCCCGTTCGGCACCGTGTTCGCCGTCCCGCACCGGCACCTGCTGCTCGCCGTCCCGATCCGTGACGCGGACAGCCTGCAGGCGATCCAGACGCTCGCCGGCCTGCTCGTGCGGATCCTCGGCGACGAGGACGCCGGGCTGCCCGGTGGGCTCCTCAGCCCGGACCTGCTGTTCTCCCGCCACGACCAGGTGTCCACCGTCTCGTCGTTCGACCAGGAGACCGGCGAACTCCGCATCGAGGTCGACGAGCGGTTCCAAGAGGCCCTGGAGCAAGCCGTCGCCTGACGGGTCCCCGCCGGCCACCCCGGAGGTCTGCCCCACATCACGCTGTGGACGGCTGCCGATCTCCACAGGAACGCGTTCCCGGTGCGCGCTGCCGTTGCCCGAGTTGTAACTTTGCACGCAGCGCAAAATCTTCGGGAGTCCCGCACATGACACAGACCGCGACCGCACCCGCGGCCCCCACGACGACGTCGAACGTCGTGATGAACCACCGCCAGATCCTGCTCGTGATCTACGGCCTGATGGCCGGTATGTTCCTGGGCGCCCTCGACCAGACGATCGTGGGCACGGCGATCCGCACCATCGGCGACGACCTGCACGGTCTCGACCAGCAGGCGTGGGTCACCACCGGGTACCTCATCGCCTCGACGATCACGACGCCCATCTACGGCAAGCTGTCCGACCTCTTCGGTCGACGCCCGCTGTTCATCACGGCGATCGCGATCTTCATCCTCGGCTCGCTCGCCGCGTCGTTCTCGACGTCGATGCTCATGCTCGCCGGGTTCCGTGCCCTGCAGGGCCTCGGCGCGGGTGGCCTGATGTCCCTGCCGCTCGCGATCATGGGCGACATGCTCGCGCCGCGTGAGCGCGCCAAGTACCAGGGCTACTTCCTGGCCGTCTTCGGCATCTCGTCCGTCATCGGCCCGCTCGTCGGCGGTGTCTTCGCCGGCGCGAACGAGCTCCTCTTCATCTCCGGATGGCGCTGGGTCTTCCTGATCAACGTCCCGATCGGCATCATCGCGCTGTTCATGGTGCTGACCTTCCTGCACCTGCCGAAGTACGGCGAGCGCCGCAAGCCCCGCATCGACTGGTGGGGGGCGTCCCTCGTCATCGTGACGCTCGTGCCCCTGCTCCTCATCGCGGAGCAGGGTCGTGAGTGGGGTTGGGGCTCCCCCGGTGCCTTGGCCTGCTACGGGGTGGGTGCGCTCGGGCTGATCGCGTTCGTCATCGTCGAGCGGGCGATGGGCGACGACGCGATCCTGCCGCTGAAGCTCTTCAGCTCACACGTGTTCTCGATGGCGGCGGTGCTGTCGGTGCTCATCGGCTTCGGCATGTTCGGCGCGATGCTGACCATCCCGCTGTACCTGCAGATCGTCAAGGGCGTGACGCCGACCGAGTCCGGGTTCGCGATGCTCCCGATGGTCCTCGGCCTGATGATCTCGTCGATCGCGTCCGGTCAGATCGTGTCCCGCACCGGCAAGTACCGGATCTTCCCGGTCACCGGTACGGCCTTCACCGCCGTCGGTTACACGGTCCTGACCTTCCTCACTGCGGACCGCCCGCTCTGGTTCCTGATGACCGGCATGTTCCTCATCGGTCTCGGGCTCGGTCAGCTCATGCAGACGCTGACCCTCGCCGCGCAGAACTCCGTCTCCCCGCGGGACATCGGCGTCGCCACCAGTGCCGCCACGTTCTTCCGTCAGATCGGCGGCACGATGGGCACCGCGGTGCTGCTGTCGGTGCTGTTCAGCCTGATGCCGACGAACATCACCGGTGCGCTGCAGAACGAGTCCGACCTGAAGAGCGCCCTGAACGCCGCCCTGAACCCCGCGGTGGCGAACGCCGAGGCGAACAAGGGCGTGATGAACCAGATCTGGGACCCGATCGTCACCCCGATCAAGAAGAACGTCCAGGACGGCCTCGACCAGGGCGCCGTGCAGGCGAAGCAGGCAGCCGACCAGGCCGTGACGAAGCAGGTGACCGCCGCCGTGCAGCAGCAGGTCGACGCGGGCACCATCCCCGCCGCGGCCGCCGACACGGTCATCGCCCAGCAGGTCGCCGATGCGAAGGGCGACGCCGAGCAGAAGGCGCTGCAGACCGCGGCCGCCAAGGTCGGCGCGGATGTCGTCGACGGCACCCTGCAGGTCGACTACTCGAACGCCTCGCAGCGCAGCAACATCGTCGACACGGTCGCGCCGAAGCTCGTCGACCAGCTGCGCGACGGCAAGGGCGGCACCTCGACGAGCACGTCGTCCACCAACGACACGTCGTTCCTCAACGGTTCCGACAAGCGTCTGAGCCGTCCGTTCCTGGTCGGGTTCAGCGACTCGGCGGTCACGGTCTACTGGGTCGGCCTCGCGGTCATCCTGCTGGCCTTCGTCCTGACCTGGTTCTTCAAGGTGCCGCCGCTCCGCAAGACCTCGGCGCTGCAGGAGCAGGCCGATGCCGCGCGGAAGACTGCCGATGACGACCGTCTGACCGTCGACGCCCAGCAGGCGGCGACCGGTTCCGGCTCGCTCGTCTCGCCGGACACCGGGTCGATGTCGATCGTGCCGACCTTGCCGGACGTGCCCGCGCAGCCGCGCTCGGCCCGCTCGGCCGGTGGCTCGACGGTCTCGGTCCTGCCGACGACGACCACGAGTGCGACGTCGACCACCAGCGCGACGTCGACGGACGACACCCGGGCACTCCTGCCCCACGCGTCCACCCACGGAGCGCACTCGTCGTCGACACCGGTGGACGAGCCTCCCGCAGCGACCGGTGCGATCCGGACGCAGCACGGCGCCCACGCCGCCGGCGACACCGAACCGCCGGCCGACGAGCACCCGCACGGTCGGCACACGGCCGGCTAGCCCCTCGCGGAACGCAACGTGGGCGGTTGCACGCAGCGGTACTCCGCGGTGTGCAGCCGCCCACATTGCGTGTTGCGGGAGGTGTCGGGCGTAGCGTCCGGAGGATGAGTCTCGAAGTCCGCAACGACACCGACCAGAACCAGTACTCCCTCGTCGAGGACGGCACCGTCATCGGCCTCGCCGCCTACGAGGTCGACGGCGACGCGATCCACTTCGTGCACACCGAGGTCGACCCGGAACACCGGGGTGGCGGGCACGCCTCGATCCTCGTCGAGCACGCCCTGGACGACGTGCGGGCGAACTCTGACCGCCGGGTCGTCGCCGAGTGCAGCTACGTCGCCGCGTGGCTGGACCGGCACCCGGACCACCAGGACCTGCTCACGCGCTGAGCAGCGTCGGGATCGCGCCCGACGGCCTCCGCCGGCGACGCCCGTCGGGTCGCGCGACGTCTCAGTACGAGCGGTCGTGCGTGCCGGCCCGGTGCGCGCCGCTGCCGGCCCGCGCCGACGGCACCCGGATGAGCACGGTGCCGCTGAGCAGGTCGTGGTCGTCGCGTGACGGCGTCGGCGCCTCTCGCGGGAGGCGCGCCTGCCGCTCGTACTCGGCTTGCGTCTCGTGTCGGGTCGGCGCGAACACCTCGTCCATCATCGACACGACGCCACCGGATCCGCCCCCGCGTGTGGACTTGTTCGACAGGTCGATCCAGCCCACGCGGTCGGCGATCCACATCACGACGACCGCAGCGGCCACCGCCCCCAGGAAGATCAACCAGTTCACGGCAGCGACGTTACGTGGCCGTCCGGCGGAGGACATCCGCCGCGCGGCTGATCCTCGTGATCCGCACGGACGGCACCGCACTGCCCGCACCGAGATTCGTGCCCAGCGACACCGCGCGCCTCCTCGCGCCCGAGCCCTGTCGCCCAGCGCGAAACTCGGCGGGCGCAGGCGCAGGCGCAGCCGCAGCGGCAGCCCGCGCAGCCGCGGCCCCACGCTCAGGGCACCCGCTCGAGCCACTCCCGCGTCGCGAACTTCGTGTCGACGAGCTCCTGCGCCTTCTGCCGCTCGGCGTCCGTCACGTGCCCCTCGGTCGCGCCGTACAGCGTCGTGAACGTGCCGACGAGCCGGTCGATGATCTCCGCCCGGCTCAGCCCGGTCTGCGACCGCAGCGGGTCGACCCGCTTCGCAGCGCTCGTCGTCCCCTTGTCGCTCATCTTCTCGCGACCGATCCGGAGGACCTCGACCATCTTCTCGCCGTCCATGTCGTAGCTCATGGTGGCGTGGTGCAGCAGCGACCCGGTGCCCAGGCGTTTCTGCGCGGCGCCGCCGATCTTGCCCTTGGTCGAGGTGATGTCGTTGAGCGGCTGGTAGTACGCATCGATGCCGAGGGACTTCAGCGCCTCGATCACCCACTCGTCCAGGTACGCGTACGAGTCGGCGAACGTCATGCCCTGCACGAGTTCGGTCGGCACGTACAGCGAGTACGAGATGATCGCGCCGGCGTCCATGAACATCGCGCCGCCGCCGGAGATGCGGCGGACGACCTGCACGCCGTACTTCTCGGCACCGGCCGGGTCGACCTCGTTCTTCAGCGACTGGAACGACCCGATCACGACGGCCGGCTGGTCCCACTCCCAGATCCGCAGCGTCGGCCCGCGGCGTCCGGCTCCGACCTCCTCGGTGAGGACCTGGTCGAGAGCCAGGTGCTCGTTCGGGCTGATCGGCCCCTCGTGGATCACCTGCCACTCGTAGTCCCGCCACGACGAGGCCCGCGACAGCGCGCGGCGGACCGCGACCCCGACGGACTCGGGCGTGAAGCCGAGCAGGACGGCGTCCTCGGGCAGTGCGTGCCGGACGGCGGCGGCGATGCCGGCCGCGTCGGTGTCGGCGCGCAGGCCGTCGACGGCCTGGTCGATCAGCGGCAGCGCGTCGTCGGGCTCGAGGAAGAAGTCACCGGCCAGGCGGAACTGGTCGATCTTGCCGTCGACGACCTCCAGGTCGACGACGACCAGCTTGCCTCCGGGGACCTTGTACTCACCGTGCATGCCGCCACCCTATTCCGGGAGGCCCGTGGCGGGCCCGACACGTGCCTCCCGTCCGACAGGCGCGACCGTGCTCAGCGCCGCGGGACGGCCCGGTCGAGCCACGCGACGAGGTCGGCGACCACCTCGTCCCGGTTCGTCTCCTTGTAGACCTCGTGCCGCGCCCCGTCGTAGACCTGCACGGTGACGTCGGAGAGCCGCCCACGCCGCCGGTACGCGCGGGCGAGCAGCTCGACCGAGCGGGGCCCGCCGAGGGAGTCGTCCGAGCCGACCTGCAGCAGCACCGGCAGGTCGTTCGGGATCCGTCGGCGCGGCAGGCCGAGCAGCCGCAGGGTGTCGGGCAGCCCGAACAGGCCGACGACGTCCGCCTCGACGACCAGCGGGTCGAGCCCGATCGCCTCGATGACGGCGCGGTCCCGGGTGAGCCACTCGTGCTTCGTCGGGCCGGACGCTGCGTGCCGCCGGTTGAGGTCGCCGCCGTTCATCAGCCCGGGGACGCGGAGCGCACTGCCCGACAGGACCACGCCGGCGTACTGCTCGGACGAGGTGTTCACGATCCGCTGCGCCATCAGGGAGCCCCACGAGTGGCCGAGCAGCACGACGGGCAGGCCGGGGTCGTCGGCCTTCGCGACCGCGGTCATCTGCTCGACGGCCGCGATGGCCGCCCGGAGCCCGCCCGGCCCGAGACGACCGAGCTTGGTGTGGTCGCCGTCCCACTGCCCCAGGCCGGTGCGGCCGTGCCCGCGGTGGTCGTTCACCTGCACGGTCCACCCCGCGCGGACCAGGTCCTGCGCGAGCGGCTCGTACCGGAGGCCGTGCTCCCCGACACCGTGGGCGATCTGCACGACGCCCCGCGGCTTGCCGGCACGCCAGGTCGAGTAGACGATCTCGACACCGTGGGCGTCGACGAACGAGGAGTCGCCGCGGGCGGCGGAGAACGTGGGCACGGCAGCATCCTGGCAGACCCCGGACCTGTTCACCCGGCGTTCACCCGGGGTCGCCTCCCCGGGGCATAGCGTCTCGCGCATGGACGTCCTCGTCACAGTCGTGTTGGTGATCGTGGTGGCCCTCGTGTTCGACTTCACGAACGGGTTCCACGACACCGCGAACGCCATGGCCACCTCGGTGGCCACGGGTGCCCTCAAGCCCCGCACCGCCGTCATCATCTCCGCCGTGCTCAACCTGGTCGGTGCGTTCCTGTCCACCGAGGTGGCGAAGACCGTCTCGCAGGGGATCATCCGCGAGGGTCAGGACGGCATCCACATCTCGCCGACGATGATCTTCGCGGGACTGGTCGGGGCGGTGCTCTGGAACCTGGC
Source organism: Curtobacterium sp. PsM8 (assembly GCF_030433875.1). Lineage (NCBI taxonomy): Bacteria > Bacillati > Actinomycetota > Actinomycetes > Micrococcales > Microbacteriaceae > Curtobacterium > Curtobacterium sp. PsM8. The sequence goes on from NZ_JARUXD010000008.1 coordinate 53,925, forward strand.
GACCTGGTACTTCGGGCTGCCGTCGTCGTCCACGCACGCGCTGTTCGGCGGGCTGATCGGGGCGTCGATCATCGGGGCCGGGCTGAACTCGGTCGACTGGACCACGGTGGTGTCGAAGGTCGTGCTGCCGGCACTGCTCTCCCCCGTCATCGCGGGCGTGATCGCCCTCGTCGCGACGTACTTCGCCTACCGCCTGACCAAGAACGCAACCACGCACGGTGCCGCGACGGGCTTCCGGCACGGGCAGACGATCTCCGCGTCGCTGGTGTCCCTGGCGCACGGCACGAACGACGCGCAGAAGACGATGGGCGTCATCACGCTGACCCTGATCGCCGCGGGCTACCAGGGCGCCGGTACCGGTCCGGAGCTCTGGGTGATCCTGGCCTGCGGTCTCGCGATCGCCCTGGGCACCTACATGGGCGGCTGGCGCATCATGCAGACCGTCGGCAAGAAGATCTCGGACGTGCAGTCCCCGCAGGGCTTCGCGGCGGAGACCAGTTCGGCCGCGACGATCCTGGTCTCCTCGCACCTGGGCTTCGCGCTGTCGACCACGCACGTGACGAGCGGGTCGGTCATCGGGTCGGGCCTCGGCAAGAAGCTGGCGGACGTGCATTGGGGCGTCGTCGGCAAGATCGTCATCGCGTGGGTCATCACGCTGCCGTCGGCCGCGGTCGTCGGCGGACTCGCGACCTGGCTGGCCTCGACCTCGTCGATCGGCCTGGTCGTAGTGGCACTGCTGGCCCTGGCCGGCGGACTCACGTTCTACGTCCTCGCCCGGCGCAAGCCGATCAGCGCGGACGACGTCCACGAGGGCACCGCGGAGCGCGAGCCCGTGGCCGCCGGGAACTGAGAGGGACACCGATGGACATCGACTTCACCGCCATCGGCACCGTCGCGGGGGTCGGCTTCGTCGCCGCCGTCGGCGTGGTGCTGCTCTACACGCTGGGGCTGCGACTGCTCGGCACCGGTCAACCCGCTGATGCCGCGGGCGAGAAGACGCAGTACTCCGAGGAGACACAGCGGACCGGCACGACGCCGCCGGTCGCGTACCTGGGCGCGGGGGTCTGCTTCGCGCTGTGCATCGCGGCGGTCCTGTACGGCATCTGGATGACGATCCCCCAGTTCCACTGACGCCGACGTCCGGCTCCGCGTCCGGCGTCCGGCTCCACCCGCCCGGAGCCGCGCCTGGGATGATCGCCCGGTGACCCACCACCGCATCGAGACCACCTCCGACACCGCCGTCGACGTCCTGACCGCCGAGCGAGCACCGGTGCTGACCGTCGAACCGGGCGACACCGTCACGGTCCACACCCTCAGCGCCGCCGGGTACACCGAACGCCTGTCGGAGCCGGGAGCCGAGGCCCCGACGCTCATCGCCTCCCGCCGCGGCCACTGCCTGCTCGGTCCGATCGCCGTCGCCGGCGCCCGGCCCGGGCAGGTGCTCGCGGTCCGGTTCGACGAGCTGGTGCCGGACGACTGGGGCTACACCGGCTCGGGCGGCGTCGACACCCCGCTGAACCGTGCCCTCGGTCTGGCCGACCCGTCCACGCGGGGCCCGCTGCTCTGGGACGTCGACCCGACCGCGGGCACGGCGCACAATCAGCTCGGTCTCGGTGTGCGGACCGCTCCGTTCCTGGGCTTGGTCGGACTGCCGCCTCAGGCGATGGGTGAGCACTCGACGATCCCCCCGCGGCCGCTCGGCGGCGGCAACATCGACTGCCGCGAGCTCGTCGCCGGGGCCACCCTGTACCTGCCGGTCACCGTCCCGGAGGCGCTGCTCTCGATCGGTGACGGTCACGCGGCCCAGGGCGACGGCGAGGTCTCCGGCACCGCCGTCGAGTGCGGCATGACGACCACCATGACGCTGACCCTGCTCGACGAGGCCCCGGTCGACGGCATCCACGCCGACACCCCGGCGGGACGCATCACGTTCGGGTTCGACGCCGACCTCAACGCGGCGACGACGACGGCGCTCGACCGGATGGTCGACTGGATCGCCGGCACGTACGGCCTCACGCGCGGCGAGGCGCTCGGCATGGCGAGCGTCGCCGTCAGCATGCGGGTCACCCAGGTCGCGAACCGCACCTGGGGTGTGCACGCGCTCCTCCCGCACGACGCGATCCTGACGCGGGCGGCGGGCTGACGCGGGCGGCCAGCTGACGCAGACGGTCGGCTGACGGACGGGAGGCCCGGCGGACGTGAGCGGGTCTGCTCACGTCCGCCGGGCCTCCCGTCCGGACCCGCGTCGCGCGGGTTCCCGGTCAGTGCGCGGAGTAGCCGCCGTCGACGAGGTGGTAGCTGCCGCTGATGAACGACGCCTGGTCGCTGAGCAGGAACAGGACGAGCGCGGCGACCTCGGCGTCGGTGCCGAGGCGTCCGGCGGCGTGCTGCGCCTCGAGGCCGGCGAGTTCGTCGCCGCTCAGCGACGAGCGGACCAGCGGGGTGTCGATGAAGCCCGGGCCGACGGCGTTCGTGCGGACGCCCTTCGCCGTGTACTCGAGCGCGGCGACCTTGGTCAGGCCGACGAGGGCGTGCTTCGACGCGACGTAGGCGGCGTTGTTCGCGAGGCCGACCGAACCGAGGACCGACGACATGTTGACGATCGCGCCGCCACCGGCCGCGAGGATCGCCGGGATCTCGTAGCGCAGGCCGTAGAAGACGCCGTCGAGGTCGACGGCGCGGACGCGGTCCCAGGCTGCGACGTCGTACTCGCCGATCGGCTGGGGTGCCGCGCCGATGCCGGCGTTGTTGACGGCCAGGTGCAGGGCGCCGTAGGTGTCGACGGCGAACTGGACGGCACGCTCGTTGTCCGCGGCGATCGACGAGTTCGCGGAGACGGCGGCCGCGGTGCCACCGGCCTGCTCGATCTCGGCGACGACGCGCTCGGCGGCTTCCTGCTTGATGTCCGTGACGACGACGGAGGCTCCCGCTGCCGCGAGCTCCTTCGCGATCGATTCACCGATGCCGCTGCCACCACCGGTGACGATGGCGACCTTGCCCTCGAACCCGTTCATCTGTCCTGCTCCTCCCGTGCCTTCCGGCCCGTGTCGATTGGGCAACACCTGTTGCCCAGGGCTCCACTCTACGCCCGTCGGCCGCGGTTTCGTCGGGCATCCCGCGCGTGGATCCTGGTCCGATCGGGCCGAACCGGTTCGTTCGCTGAACTAATGAGCTAGGCTAACGACTCGTGACCGTCACCGACCCGCTCCCCACCGCCGCGCGTCGTCGCCCGTCGCCGGATCCTTCGCTCGCCAGCGACGTCCGGATCGCCGTGAACCGGCTGTCCCGGACCCTGCGGGCGCAGAAGGCCGACACGACCGTCAGCGACGCCCAGTTCTCCGCCCTCGCCCTGCTGCACCGCGAGGGCGCGATGAGCCTCGCCGACCTCAGCCGTCGCGAGGGCGTCACCCCGCCCTCGATGACCAAGACCGTCACCGCCCTCCTCGACCGCGGCCTGCTCACGAAGGACGGCCACGGCGACGACCGCCGCAAGGTCCTGCTCTGCCCGACCGCCGACGGCGACGACCTGGTCACCGAGACCCGACAGCGTCGCGACGGCTGGCTCACCCCGCGCCTCGCGGCCCTCACCCCGGCGGAGCGGAAGACCCTCACCGCCGCCACCGACATCCTCCGGAGGCTCGCCGCCCAGTGAGTGCCATGTTCCGGTCCCTCTCGGGACGCAACTACCGCATCTGGTTCGCCGGTGCCCTCGTGTCGAACATCGGCACGTGGATGCAGCGCACCGCCCAGGATTGGCTCGTCCTCACCCAGCTGACCCATGACGACGCCGTCGCCGTCGGGGTCACCATGGCGCTGCAGTTCGGACCCCAGCTCGTCCTGCTCCCCTGGACCGGGCTCGTCGCCGACCGCTTCGACCGACGCCGGATGCTCATGCTGACGCAGGGGCTGATGGGGTTACTCGGCCTCGGGCTCGCCGTCATGGTGCTCACTGACACCGCGACGCTCTGGTCCCTCTACGGGTTCGCCCTCGCACTCGGGGTCGTCGCCGCGTTCGACACCCCGGTGCGCCAGGCCTTCGTGTCCGACGTCGTCACCGGCGAGCAGGTCTCGAACGCCGTCGCACTGAACTCGGCGTCGTTCAACGCGGCCCGGCTCATCGGCCCCGCCGTCGCCGGTGTGCTCATCGCGGCGATCGGCTCCGGGTGGGTGTTCGTCATCAACGCCGGGTCGTTCCTGGCCGTCCTCATCGCGCTGCGGTTCGTCGACCCGGAGCAGCTCGCCGACCGGGCACGGGCCCCACGCGGCAAGGGGCAGCTCATCGCGGGCTTCCGGTACGTCCGGACCCGACCGGACATCATCGTGGTGCTCTGCATGATCTTCGTCGTCGGGACCTTCGGCGTGAACTTCGCGATCTTCACCTCGACCATGGCGCGCGTGGAGTTCCACCGCGGTGCCGGCGAGTTCGGCCTGCTCAACTCGGTGATGGCGGTCGGGTCGGTCCTCGGTGCCCTGCTGTCGGCGCGGCGCGAGGTCCCCCGGATGCGCACGCTGACCATCGCCGCGGGCGGGTTCGGACTCGCCTGCACCGCCGCGGCCTTCGCGCCGACGTACTGGACGTTCGCGATCCTGCTCGCCTTCCTCGGGCTCGCCTCGCTGACCTTCATGACCACCGCGAACGCCCTTGTGCAGACCACCACCGAGCCCGCGATGCGCGGCCGCGTGATGGCCCTTTACATGGCGGTCTTCGCCGGCGGCACCCCGCTCGGTGCCCCGATCGTGGGCGCCGTCGCCGATGCCTGGGGTCCGCGCTGGGCGATCGGGGTCGGCGCACTGTCGGGCTTCGTCGCGCTGGCGATCGCGCTCGTCTGGCTCGTCCGGTTCCAGCACGTCCGGCTGCGCTACGACGCGGACAACCGCCTGCACCTGGCGGTGACCCGATCACTGCCCGTCGTCGTGCCGGCACCGGGCTCCCGGGCCGCTCGGGCAGCCGTCCGGCGGGACCTGCAGCACGACGAGGCCGTGGTGGAACGGTCGAGTCCGGTCTAGATCCCGCGGCCCGTGCCCGTGCGCGGGCCCGTGTCGCACGCGGCCCGTGTCAGTGCGCGGGCTCCGGTGCGGTGAACACCCGGCGGTCCAGGGCGGCAGTGATCGCCTCCGCGGCCGCGGCGAGCCGGGAGCCCGCCGTCCGGGCAGCGTCGACGGCGGTCTCCGGCGTCACCGTCTCGAGCTCGGCCCGGGCCGCGCCGAACGCCCGGACCTCGTCCGCCAGATGCACGCCGACCAGGTCGTCGAGGCATCCCTCACTGCGACGGGCCAGGAACAGCAGCGATCGAGGACTGTGCTCGTCGAGCAGGAGGAACGCGGCCGCGTCCGCCGAGGTGCTGCCGTGTCGGAACTCGCGGTGGAACGCCTCGCCCGCCCCGCAGGCACGGAGCGCCGTCGCCCACGACGTCACCGACCCCGGGTCGAGCAGGTCCGAGGCGAGCATCCGTGCGGTCACGGTCAACCGCGTCAGGGAACGGCCGAGCGTGAAGAACTCCCACACCTCGTCGCGGCTGACGTCCCCGTCGACCACGCCGACCGCCAGGGCACTGCGCTCGCGGACCCAGCCGAGGAACTCGTGCGCCTTCTCGCCGACGATCTTCCGCGGCAGCCGGGAGCGCGTCGTGTTGAGGCAGTCCCAGAGCTCGGTGGACACGACGTCGCGGGCCCGACGGGCGTCGTCCCGCGCGACGGCGACGGCCGCGGCGATCGACGCCGGCTCGTGACGGTCGAGGGCCAGGGCGTCGAGGGTCGCCGCCGGACTGAGGTCGGCATCCGGCAGCACCGCCGCCCCGACCACGGTCCGGAGGTCCCGGCCGAGACCCGGGTCGTCGGACGAAGGGTCCCGCCGTGCCAGGTGCACGTCGAGCAGGCGCGCGACGACGTCCGTCCGCTCGACCGCGCCCCCGACACTGTGGACGCTCCTGGCGAGTCGGTTCAGCACGGCGACTCCTGCATGCGGCGAACCTACTGAGGGCTCGTTGCCGGGGTGTTTCCGAGCCGCGTCACCGGTGTTGCGGCGGTCCACGACGATGAGCAGAAGTCAGTCCTGTGGCCGTTCGGGGGACGCCGCCTGGCCGCACCCTGGACGCTGAGCGTGCAAGTCATCACGCTCGCTAGACAAACTAACTAGAGCGTCTAGCATTGTCCGTATGACTTCCGAGGTGACGACAGCAGCCCCGGGGTTCTGGTACGGCGAGGACTCCCGGGTCGACGCAGTGGACGTGTTGAACGCCCTGCGTCGGTACCGCACTGCCGAGAGTTCTGCCCAGCGTCGCGTGCGTGAGGAACTCGGGATCGGTGAGAACGCGTTGATGGCCCTGCGGGTCCTCGTCGACGCCGAGACCTCCGGCCGGACCGTCAACTCGAAGGAACTCGCGGAGCGCCTCGGCATCACCGCAGCGTCGACCTCGGCGCTCGTCGACCGGCTCGTCCGCTCCGGCCACGTCGAGCGGCACGCGGACCCGGGCGACCGGCGCGGCGTCATCCTCACCGCGACCGGCAAGTCGATGCGTCGGGCCCTGGCCGTGATCGGGGACCTGGATTCCCGGGCCGTCGAGGTCGCCCAGCACCTGCCGCCCGAGGACATGGCCGTCGTCGTGGCGTTCCTGCAGCAGATGGCCGGCGCGGTCGACGACACCGACCTCGACGAGGACTGACCCGGAGCACGCACCCCTCGTCGGGCCATCCGCCGAGGACCCCGGCGTACGCTGAGACGATGCGCGAGCCCGAGGACGACATGCCCGCGGCCGAGCTCGACGCCCGCGCCCGGGCCGACGCCGCGATCCGGCGCATCCGTGACGGAGCGGATCCGACGCGGGAGGCCTTCGACCTCGCGAACACGCTGAACGACGAGTCGGTCAGCCGCTTCGCCCGGCGCCTGCGCGACCTGTTCCGCCGCGCCTGACTCAGGCACGGACCTGATGTCGCTCCGGACTTGTCGTCGCCGCCGTGTCCTGCCGCGCTGGCTTCGGCGTAGACGCGTCCGAGGGCGTCGAGCAGTGTCGTGTCGACGTCCGAGTCCCGTGCCGCATCCGTGATGAGACCGATGTCCTTGCGGAGGCCGTCGAGTGCGAACTGCGCCGGGTACTCCCCCGCGATCATCGCCGCACCCTTGGTGTGCGCGTACGTCGAGTCACTGGCCGATCCGTCGATCGCGTCGAGGAACAGCTGCGGGTCGAGTCCGAGCGCGCGGGCGATGGCGAGCGACTGCCCGGTCGCAGCGGTGATCGACGCGATCCACGCGTTGGCGGCGAGCTTGAGCGCCGTGCCCTGTCCGACCTGGTCGCCCGCCCGGACGACCTTCGCGCTGACCGCGTCCAGCACCGGGCCGACGAGCGACACCGGCTCGTCCGCACCAGCGACGAGCATCGTGAGCTTGCCCTGCTCGGCCGGGGCCTTGGTGCCGAGCATCATCGCCTCGACCAGGGTGATGCCGTACTTCGCGGCGAGCTGGACGACGGTCTCGGTGCCGGCGACCCCGATCGTCGACGCCTGCACCCAGACGGCGTCCTCCGGAGCGTCGCCCGCGGCGTGCTCGAGGACGTCGACCACCGCGTCGGTGTCGAACAGGGTCAGCAGGACGACCTGCGCTCCGGACACCGCCTCGGCAGCGTCGGTGACGACCGTCGCACCGTGCTCGCCGAGCGGCCGGGTGCGGTCTGCGGTGCGGTTCCACACCGTGACGTCGTGCCCCACTCGGAGCAGCGACTGTGCGACGCCTGCTCCCATCGCTCCGGTTCCCAACACCGACACGCGCACCGTGGTCTCCTCACCGCGTGGCTCCGTGCCACGACGACGTCGACGCTACGCGGCTTCCCGGGGCGACGACGCAGCACCGGCCGACCCTGTGGAGGGCACTCGGACGACGCGCGTCAGTGCAGGAGACCCCGCGCGGCGAGCCACGGTTCGGGGTCGACCGGACGGCCACCCAGGATCACCTCGAAGTGCAGGTGCGGGCCGGTCGACACCCCGGTGCTGCCGACCGCGCCGATGCGTTCCCCGACCCCGACCGTCTGACCGGGTCGGACGCCGATGACCGAGAGGTGGCCGTAGCGCGTCTCGGTGCCGTCCGGGTGCCGGAGCAGCACCTGGTTGCCGTAGCCGCCGAACACCCCGGCGGACTCGACGGTGCCGGACATCACGGCGACGACGGGTGTCCCGCTCGCGGCGGCGAAGTCCGTGCCCTGGTGACTCGTCGAACACGCGGCGCACCCGGCGACGTTCCGACCACCGAAGTTGCCGGCCGAGGGGATCGTGCCCGCGACCGGACGGGCCACGGCGACGGTCGACCCGGGCGTCCGGGCGAGCACCACCCCGTCGGTGGTCCGTCCCACCACGGTGAAGTCCGCGCGGGCCGTGGTGTCCGGGGCGGTCCCGTGCACCCGGAAGTCCTGGTTCAGCGGCCCCGGGGCGCGGATCTCGATCGGGGCGGCGATCGCCGAGCGGGGCGCGGTGTCGGTGACGACCAGGCAGGCCGCGAGGGCGATCGACGTCAGTGCGAGGCCACGACGGGCCCAGCAGTGCTGTCGGACGTCGTGCGCCGCGGCGACGATCGACGCCCGGACGAGTGAGACCGTCAGCGCGACCCCGGGCCGGAACCGGCGGTGCGGCCGGCTCGTCGGCCGGTGCGCGGCGCTCCCCGCCGATCGTCGCGGTGCACGGAGGCTGGAACGACGGGCGCCCGATCGGTGGGCCTGCGGCCGGCTGGCATCCGGTCGGCCGGCGTGCGGTCGGTGGGCGTCCGGTCGACCGGTGTGCGGTCGGCGGGCGTCCGATCGACCGGCGTGCGGTCGGCGGGCGTTCGGGAGGGCCTCTGCGGTGCGACGGGCCCGACGGGACCCGTACTGCACCGGGATGGACGACGACACGTCGCCGGCTCAGCCGCGGACGACGCCGCTGGCGACGATCCGCTCGACCTCGATCGCGACGGCGTCGACGACCGCGCGGGTCACGGCGTCGACGACCGCTTCGACCAGGGGCAGCTGCTCCTGGCAGACGACGTGCTCACGGGCGAGGGAGGCGCGGAGGCTCGCGGGGATCCCGTCGATCATCTCGACCAGGTCCGCGGGGACGACGGCGAGCGGCGACGACGGGACGGAGGACGCGGGACCGTGGACCGCGGCCAGGTCGGCGCTGGGCACGCTCAGACCAGCCGGTGCGTCGAGACGGACTGCCGGCGCGGTCGAGGCCGACGGAGCGATCGTGGTGGGCGCGGCGGTCCGGGCAGGCGTGGCGATCGGGGAAGACGGAGCAGCGCCGGACTGCGCACTGCGGCGGGCGATCGCGTCGAAGAGGGGCGTGGAGGACATGACGGGCCTTTCCCTGGCGGATTCGGGCGACCCGTCGATGCTGATCCCGACGAGCCGGATCGAGCATAGTATGCGTATTTCACATATGCAATAGTGCGCGTCAGTCGGGTTGCGCGTCCCCGCGGTCGTCGTGGTGCAGCATCCGCTTGACCCGTTCCACGATCGTCGTCGGCGGCTCGTTGTAGACGCCGGCCGGCTCCTGCCCGCTCAGGGCCTGGATCGCCGCCGTCACCGCGTCCGTCGCCTGACGCCGCGCACGGCCCGAGCTCGCGGCGCCGAAGCCGGACAGGTCCATCGGCTCGCCGAACTCGATCCGCACCCGGGCCAGCCGGGGCATCCGCGACCCGACGGGCTGCACGTGCTCGGTACCGGTGAGGGCGACGGGGACCACCGGCGCCCCGCTCGTCAGGGCGAGCCAGGCCACCCCGGTCCTGCCCTTGTAGAGGCGACCGTCGAGCGACCGGGTGCCCTCGGGGTAGATCGCGAACGCCTCACCCGCCTCGAGTCGTGCGAGCCCGAGGTCCAGGGCCTGTTGCGCGGCGGCTCCGGCACCCCGCTCGACGCCGATCGCACCGATGCCGGAGAAGAACGCGCGAGAGACCGCACCGCGGAAGCCCGTGCCGGTGAAGTACTCCTGCTTGGCGAGGAACGACACCTTGCGCGGCGCCAGGAGCGTGATCGTCGGGGAGTCGATGAAGGACCGGTGGTTGCTCGCCAGGATCACCGCACCGCGCTTCGGGACGTTCTTCCGACCGACCACCTGTGGCCGCCACAGCAGTCGTGCGAGCGGCGCCACCACGGCGCGCCCGAGCACGGTGGCGGGCTTCGTCGAACGGGACACACGGCCTCCTGGTGGGCGGGAGGTACCGAGTGTAATGACGGGCTCGGGGGCGACATGCCCCGAGCGGCATGGGTCAGACGGCGGCCGCCACGACGCTGAGGACCGCCCGCCCGTAGGACTCGAGCTTCGCCGCACCGACGCCCGAGATCTCCGACAGCTCGTCGAGGTCGGCCGGCCTCACCGCGGCGATCCCACGCAGGGTGGCGTCGTTGAACACCACGTACGCGGGGACCCCCTGCTCGCGCGCCTGCCCGGCACGCCACTGCCGCAGCGACTCGAACAGCGGCATCGCCTCCTGCGGCATGTCCGACACCACGGCGGTGCGACGGCTCCGCCCGGCACGCGGGGTCTTCACGGGGTCGCGGCGCATCCGGACCTCGACCCGACCGGCCAGCACCTCGGCGCTCGTCGGACTGAGGACGAGCGTGCCGTACCCGTCGCCGGACACCGCGACGTACCCCTGCGCCAACAGCTGTCGGGCGACGGCCTTCCAGTCGGCGTCGGACAGGTCCTGCCCGATGCCGAACGTGGCCAGGGAGTCGTGCCCGAGTTCGGTCACGCGGGGCGACTGCTTGCCGGTGAGGATGTCGACCAGGTGCGCGACGCCGTAGCGCTGGCCGCGCTCGCGGTCGAGCCGCACGATGGTGGAGAGCAGCTTCTGCGCGGGAACCGTGCCGTCCCAGGACTCCGGCGGCGCCAGGCACGTGTCGCAGTTGCCGCACGCCGTCGACTCCTGCCCGAAGTACGCGAGCAGGCGCACCCGGCGGCACTCGATCGTCTCGCAGAGGGCGAGCATGGCGTCGAGGTGCGCGCTGAGCTGCCGGCGGTGCGCGGCGTCCCCCTCGGACTGGTCGATCATGCGGCGCTGCTGCACGACGTCGTTCAGGCCGTACGCCAGCCATGCGGTGGAGGGCAGCCCGTCACGCCCGGCACGCCCGGTCTCCTGGTAGTAGCCCTCGACCGACTTCGGCATGTCGAGGTGCGCGACGAAGCGGACGTCGGGCTTGTCGATGCCCATGCCGAACGCGATGGTGGCGACCATCACGATGCCGTCCTCGCGGAGGAACTGCGCCTGGTTCCGCTCGCGCACCCGGGCGTCGAGACCCGCGTGGTACGGCAGCGCGGCGATGCCCTGCTGCACGAGGGCCGCCGCGGTGCGTTCGACCGAGTTGCGGGACAGGCAGTAGACGATGCCGGCGTCCCCGCTGTGCTCGGTGCGGATGAACGTCAGCAGCTGCTGCATCGCGCCGGTCTTCGGCTCGATCCGGTACTGGATGTTCGGCCGGTCGAAGTCGGCGACGAAGTGCGCGGCGTCGTCGAGCCCGAGCCGGGCCGAGATCTCGCGGTGGGTCTGCGGCGTCGCGGTGGCCGTCAGCGCGATGCGGGGGACGTCCGGCCAGCGCTCGTGGAGCACGCTGAGCTCGAGGTAGTCCGGGCGGAAGTCGTGCCCCCACTGCGCCACACAGTGCGCCTCGTCGATCGCGAAGAGCGCGATCCGGGCCCGGTCGAGCAGGGAGCGCGTGGACTCGATCTTCAGTCGTTCGGGCGCCAGGTAGAGCATGTCGACCTGGCCGGTGACGATGTCCCGCTCGACCCGGGCGCGCTCGTCCGGTCCCTGCGTGGAGTTGAGGAACGCGGCTCGGACACCGTTGGCGGCGAGGGCGTCGACCTGGTCCTGCATGAGGGCGATCAGCGGGGAGACGACCACCCCGATGCCGTCGCGGACGAGCGAGGGCACCTGGTAGCAGAGCGACTTGCCGCCGCCGGTCGGCATCAGGACGAGAGCGTCCCCACCGGCGACCACTCGGTCGATGATCTGGGCCTGTTCCCCGCGGAAGGCGTCGTAGCCCCAGACCCGGTGCAGCACGTCGAGCGCAGCGGACCGGGGCCCAGCTGCCTCGGTTCCGGGCGCAGCGACACCACTCGAACTCATGCGACGAGCCTACGGCCGCGTGCCGACACCACCGGACTTGTCCACAGCCGACGCCACCGGCCCGCCCGCACCCGCCCCGACCAGCCCCGGGCCGCCGGACGCGCCCGTCTCGGAGGCGCCCGCCTCGGAGGCGCTCGCCTCGTGTCCGCGCGCCGGCGCACCCGACCAGCCCGCGCCTCCCGGCCGGAGCCACTGCCGGCCACCCGCCCAGAGCGGCGGCTGCCCACGGAACCGGGGCGCCTCCTGCCCGGGGAACCGGCGGTCGAGTTTCCGCCACCACGCCGTCAGCTCGACGAGTGCCCAGTAGAGCAGCGAGGTGCCGAGCGTCACGACGAACCCCTGCCAGCTGCCCTGCGACCCCTCGCCGGTCAGGTCGACCTGCGACCAGCCCGGGGCCTGCAGCACGAAGATCATGATGTTGTTGAGCGCGTGCTGCAGGACCGTGGCTTCGAGCCCTCCGGTCCGCAGCACGATGACGGCTGCGACCAGCCCGAACGAGCCGACGTCCAGGATGCCCCAGATGTTGTAGCCGTTCGGCACGTGCAGGACGGCGAACAGCACGGTCGACACCGCGACCGCGACGACGGCGCCGACCGCACGGAGCGGGATCCACGAGCCGATCGTCTGCATCAGGAAGCCGCGGAAGACGTACTCCTCGGCCGCGGCCTGGAACGGCACCAGCAGGACCACCAGCAGGATCGTCAGGGTCAGCGTCCGCAGGGTCACGGTCGACTGCCCGAGTTCCGCGGTGTTCCAGTGCAGGCCCCCGTCGGTCGCGATGTACCCGGCGCCCTGGAACAGGAACATCACGACCGCGAGCACCAGGAGCGGCAGCAGGCACCAGCCGAGCCAGCCCCAGCGGACCCGGGTCCGGACCGACGACAGCAGCCCGTAGGGGCCGAGCCCGGCGATCTTCGTGGACAGCATGATCGCCGGCAGCAGCACCACGAGCGACACGAGCGTCAGCGACAGGATGAGCGGGTCGGTCGGGTCGAGCGCGCCAGACGAGAGCTTCTCCGTCAGGTCGGTGAGCCCGGCCGGTCCGCGCTGCGCGCCGATCGGCACGAAGTACGCGATCGCGATGACGATCTGCGACGCCAGGTAGAAGCCGAGGAACACCGCCACGGCGACCAGTGGCCGCCACCACCGCCAGTTCGCATCGACACGGGGCAACCGGTGGTAGGGAACGCTCACGCCGTGCAGAGTACCGGTGCGGGCAGGATGGGACCCGTGATCACCGTGCTGCTCGGCCTGGGCGGCGCCCTCGTCTACGGGGCCGCCGACTTCCTCGGCGGGCTGGCGTCCCGCCGCGTCCGCCCGGTGCGCGTCGCGGCCGTCGCGGCCCTGGTCGGCCTGGTCCCGCTGCTGGTCGGCTTCGCGGTCCTCGGCGGTCGGTTCTCCGAGCAGGCCGTCGTTGCCGGCGTGGTGGCTGGCCTGTCCGGCGCGGTCGGCGTCCTCCTGCTCTACGCGGCCCTCGCGATCGGCCCGATGAGCGTGCTGTCCCCGCTCACCGCCGTCTTCTCCGCGGTCGTCCCGGTCGTCGTCGCGCTCGTCCGCGGCACCGTGCTGTCCCCGCTCGGGGTGGTCGCGCTCGTGGTCGCGGTGGTCGCCGTGGTGCTCGTCGCCGCGGTCCCCGATCCGGGAGGCGCCCGCCTCACCCTCCGCGGGGTCGTCACCGCCGCGGTCGCCGGGTGCGGCTTCGGCGGGGTCGTGCTCGGGTACGACGCCTCGCCGCCCGACTCCGGCGTCGCGACCCTGCTGGTCGCCCGGACACTGCAGGTCGTGCTGCTCGGTGCGGCGGCCCTCGTCACCCTGCGGCTGGGTGGCCGGGTCGGCACACGGCCGGGAGGCACGCCCGCCACCACGACGACGCCGGACGTCCGCCCCGTGGCCGGGCGGGTACGGCCTGGTCGGGTGCAGCCCGGGCGGGTGCGGCCCGCGCGGGCCCTCGTGTTCGTGGTGATCGGCTGTGGGGTGTTCGACGCGATGGCGAACGTGTTCATCCAGGCCGGCCTGCACTCGAGCGACGACCCGTCGACCCTGCCGGTGATCAGCGTCCTCAACGCGCTGTACCCGATCGGCACCGTGGTGCTCGCCGGCATCGTGCTGCGCGAACGGCTGACCGCCTTGCAGACGACCGGGATCGTGTTGGCGTTCGCCGCGTCCGTCGGGCTCGCGGTGTCCTGACCGACCGGGTCCACCGCGAGGTGCCTGACAGTCCTCCTGCGGATCGGCTCAGGACGCGGCGTCGGTCCCGGGGCCGGTGCGGGCGTCGGAACGGCCGTCGCTGGGGGCGTCCTCGGGGGCGTCGGCACCGTCGTCCGAGATGAGGCGTTTGCCGAGCGAGACCGTGTGGTCGTCGGCGTACCCGAGCGCCTCGTAGAAGGCGATGACCTGCTCGTTGCCGGCGCGGACCTGCAGGTTGACCTTGGGACACCCGAGGTCGGTGAGCAGCCGCTCGAACTCGGCCATCAGGCGACGACCGAGTCCACTCCCCTGCCGGTCCGGCGACACCGCCAGGTAGTTGACCCAGCCCCGGTGCCCGTCGAAACCGGCCATGCCGGCGGCGACCACGGCCTCCCGGTCGGTCGCCACCAGGAAGAGCTCCGGCTGCACCGTGGCCTTCCGCGCGATGTCGCGGCGGGGGTCGTTCCACGGGCGGACCAGGCCGCACGACTCCCAGAGCGCGACGACGGCCTCGGTGTCGGTGGGGCGGAACGGACGGATCACGGTCTCCATCCGCACCACGGTAGCGAGGACGACGGCTGAGGATCGATCACCGATTCGGGACCGGGCTGTGGAAGACGCCCGCAGCGGGCCGTCGTCGTGGTCTGATAGACCTACTGCGCCGACCTCACCGATCCGGAGCCCCTGTGACCTCTCACGACACGATGCCGTCGCGGCACGATGCCCGCGACGACGACGGCACCGAACGGCCCCGACGTCGGCGACCACGGCAGACGGTCGGGGGCGCGCTCGTCGCCCTGCTGGCCGAACTCCTCATCATCGCGGGTGCCGGCACCGGGTTGTACGTCGTCTGGACCGCCTGGTGGACCGACGTCGTCGCCGTGAACGAGCAGTCGAAGCTCGTGCAGACGCTCGACCAGCCGGAGCCGAAGAAGATCGTCGGCACCGAGCGCCGTGACGCCGCTCCCGTCCTCAGCGAACCGCCGGGGCTGTCGACGGTGTTCGGGACGATGCAGATCCCGCGCTTCGGGTCGGACTACAACCGTCCCATCGGCGAGGGCACCGACCGCGAGAAGGTCCTCAACACCATCGGACTCGGCCACTACCAGGACACCGCGATGCCCGGCGCCGAGGGCAACTTCGCCGTCGCCGGCCACCGTGTCACGTACGGCAAGCCGCTCAACCAGATCGCCGACCTCAAGCCCGGCGACCCGATCGTGGTCCGTGTCACCGACGCCAAGACGAAGTTCGATGTCTGGTACGTCTACAAGGTCACCGACAGTCAGATCGTCACGCCCGACCACATCGAGACCATCGCCCCGGTCCCGAACAAGCCCGGCGTGGCACCGTCCGCCGAGGACCGCTGGCTGACCCTGACCGCCTGCCACCCGATGTGGTCCGCCGCCCAGCGGTACATCGTGCACGCGAAGATGGACTACTGGATGCAGGCGTCCGACGGCACGCCGAAGGAACTGACGGAGGCCGCCAAGTGATCTTCCCCCTCGTCTGGCGCGTGCTGCCCGGACCCACCGCACTGAAGGTGCTCGAGCTGCTCGTGCTGCTCGTCGCCATCGTGTTCGTGCTCTTCACGTGGGTGTTCCCGTGGATCGCGGCGGACATCCTGCCGCCGCCCGACGGCACCGTGGACTCGACGCCGCACCCCTGACGCCCCTGACACCCCTGACACCCGGGTGCCGGTGTGCCGTGTGACGACCGTCTGACCGCTCCCGCTGGTCAGACGGTCGTCGTCACGCGCGAACCGCCCTCGGGGGTTCGGCGCACCGCGATCCGCTCCGGGATCCGCTGCTTGAGTTCCTCGACGTGGCTGACGATGCCGACCTGGCGTCCGCCGGCGGTCAGGCGGGACAGCTGGCCGATGACGTCGTCGAGCGTCTCCGGGTCGAGCGTGCCGAAGCCCTCGTCGACGAACAGCGTGCCGAGGGACACCCCGCCGGCCTCGGCCTGCACTACATCGGCGAGCCCGAGCGCCAGGCAGAGCGAGAACGTGAAGGTCTCGCCGCCGGACAGACTGCGCGGGTCCCGCGTGCTGTCGGTCAGGTGGTCGCGGACGGCGAGTGCGAGCCCGGTTCGACGGGCCCGGTTTCCGGATTCCCGCTCGTCGGACGTCTCGAGGGTGAACCGGCCCGCGAGCATCGCCCGCAGCCGGTCGTTGGCCGCGGCGACGACGTCCTCGAAGCGGCGCATCAGCACGTAGGTGCCGAGGGTGATCCCGGTTGGGTTGACGTTCGTGTTCGCTGCCGCGATGTCGGCGAGGCGGACCACGGCCCGGCTCTCGGCGCTCGTGGTGTCGCGGGCGCGGACGGCTCGTGACAGTTCGGTGGCGCACTTCTCGGCCGCGATCGCCCGGTCGGCTGCGGCGGCAGCGGCCCGGGTCGCGTCGTCGAGGGCGGCGGCTGCAGCGTCCCGTGCGGCCTGCGCGGCGTCCCGGTCGAGCACGGCCAGTGCATCGACCGCGGCGGCTGCTGTGGCTGCATCGGCAGCGGCGGCTGCTGCGTCTGCATCAGCCGCGGCTGCGACCACCGCGGGTTCGGCGAGCCCCGCCTCCACGACGGCCTGCTCACGGTCGGCCGCCGCGACGAGTGCCCGCAACCGGTCGGCGTCCGCGCGCCCGAGCGCAGCGGTCCGGGCGGCGGTGACGTCCGTGAAGCCCTGGGCCTGCAGTGCGGCGTCGACCTCGGCCTTGCGGTCGGCGACGTCCCGCTCGGCGGCGGTCACCCGGTCGTCGAGGTCGGCGACGGTGCGGAGGACCGTGACGAGGACGTCGACCCGCGCCACGACCTCGGCGAGGGTGGCAGTCGGCTCGGCGTCGAGGTCCGCCGCGGCCCGGGCCTCGGCGGCGGCACCCGCGGTGACGGCGTGCTCGAGCACGGCGCGGACGGCCTGCCGGGCCTCGTCGACCCGGGCTCGGTCCTCGCCCAGGCGGGATCGGTCCCCTTCGATCCGGTCGGCGAGCAGCCGGCTCCGGGTGACCAGGTCGGTGTGGTCGTCCTCGAGCGCACGGGTGGCGTGGTCGTGGGCCTGCAGCCGTCGTTCGTGTTCCTGCACCGCGGCAGCCGCGGCACGGGCGGCGGCCAGTCGTGCGTCGGCATCAGCATGCTGCCGGGCCACCGAGTCGTCGTCGTGCTCGCCGACCGCTTCGGTCAGCCGGACGAGTTCGGCCTGAGCCACGGCGTGGTCGGCCGTCGCGGCGGCGAGGGCCCGCTCGGCGTCGGCGCGTGCCACCGCGGCGGCGTCGATCTGCTCGGCGCTCGGGTGGTCGTCCTGCGGTCGTGCCACGGCGGGGTGCTCGATGGCACCGCACACCGGGCAGGGGTCACCGGGGACGAGCGCGGCGCCGAGCTCACCGGCGAGTCCGGCGATGCGTCGGGCGCGCAGGTCGTTCTCGGTGGCGAGGGCGGCGGAGGCGTGGGTGGCGGCGGCCGTCACCGCGGCGGCTCGGTCCGACGTCCGCTCAGCGGCGACCCCACGCGCGGCGAGCAGACCCGCCAGCTCTCGGGCCGTCTCGACCGCGCGTTCGGCAGCGCCGGTGTCGGCCGCGGCCTCGGCGGACCGCTCGGCGTCGAGGAGGATCGCGGCACGCTCGTCCGGACGTGCCGCGAGCGCGGTGGCGGCCTCGGCGAGCCGTGTCTGCGTCCGCTCGAGGTCGGCCGTCGCCGACTGCACGGCGGCGGCACGCTGGTCGAGGGACTGCTCGAGGTCGACCGGGTGGCGGACCTCGGACCGGACCGCGGCGAGTCGGTCGTGCGTGTCCCGGGGCGAGTGGTCGGTGACCTCGTGCCGGTCGCGGACGGCCGAGCGTTCTCCGACCAGCGCGGTCAGGCGGTCCTCGGCAGCGGCGGCGCCGTCCGCGACGGCCACGACCACGGCGGCGTGGTCGGCGAGGCCCAGGGCGGTCCGGTGTCCGGCGATCGTCGGAGCGTCCGCCGCCAGGGCGTCCTGCCGGGCGAGCAGTCCGCGTCGCCGGTCGAGGGCGGCCAGCCGGGTGGTCACGTCGTGCAGGTGGGCGACGGCGTGTTCGGCGTCGGCACGTGCCCGGGTGCGGGCCTGTTCGCGTTCGGTGGCGGTCCCCCGCAGTCCCGCGACGACGTCCGGTGCGGTCGACTCGTCGGCGTCGTCGTCCCCCGACGCCTGCCGGAACCGCCCGAGGGCGTCGCGCACCCGAGCGTCCGCGGCCTCGACCTCCGCCACGGCTGTCCGGCGTCGGGCCGCGAGCTCGTCGGCGGTCCGGTCGTAGATCGCGGTGCCGAACAAGGACTGCAGGAGCTTCCGGCGGTCCTCGCCCGGGGCGCGGAGGAACCGTTGGAACTCACCCTGCGGCAGGACCACGGTCTGCAGGAACTGGTCACGGTTCAGCCCGATGACCCGGGCGATCTCGACGCCGATCTCCGGCGCCCGGTGCGAGATCGGTTCGCCGACCAGGTCGGACGGATCGGCCAGGCGGACCAGCTGCGCCGAGGACTGCTGCCGGATCGTGCCGGTCCCCCGCTGCTTCGGGCGGTCGTACGGCGGGGTGCGGCGGACGCGGTACACGCCGGCGGTCGTCTCGAACACCAGGTCGACGAACGGCTCGACCGCGGGGTCGGCGTGCTGGCTGTGCAGGCGGTCCGTGCTGGCGTCGCTGCCCGCGAGCCCGCCGTACAGGGCGTAGACGACGGCGTCGATGATGGTCGACTTGCCCGAGCCGGTCGGCCCCTCGAGCAGGAACACCCCGGAAGCGGCCAGGGACGCGAAGTCGATCGACACCAGGTCCGGGTACGGCCCGACGGCACGGAGTTCCAGGCGGTGCAGGTACATCAGCGTGCCCCCTGCTCGGCGAGGGCGGCGGCCGCGGATTCGTACGCGTCGCGGAGGATCGCGAGCTCGACGTCGTCCGGAGCACCGCCGGTGGCGTAGGTGACGAAGTCCGCGGCGACCTCCACCGGGTCGCTGGTCGCACTCACCGCGCGGGCGGCGGAGCGTTCCGGGGCGTCGGCGGGCTCGTGCGTGATCGCGAGCGCGTGCGGGAAGCGGTCCTTCACGCGGGCGTACAGCCGCTCGGGGTGCACGGTGTCGGTCACGGCGACGCGGACCCAGGCGTCGACGTGTTCGGCGAACACCCCGGACTCGATCTGCTCGATGGTGCCGCGGACGTCCACGAGGAGACGGGGCACCGGGGTCGGCAGGAGTTCGACGGTGACCGTGCCGTCCGCCGCCAGGTCGACGAGCGTCACGGACTTGGTGTGGTTCCGCTCGCCGAACGAGAACGCCAGTGGCGAGCCCGCGTACCGGATGCGGTCCCCGGCCCCGACCCGCTGCGGGCCGTGCAGGTGTCCGAGGGCGACGTAGTCGATGCCGTCGAAGGTGGACTCGGCGACACGGTCGACCCCGCCGACGCGGATGTCCTGCTCGCTGTCGCTGGCCAGGGCGCCGCCGACGAACGCGTGCGCGACGACGACCGAGCGGGTGCCCGGACGGCCGGCGAGGTCGGCGCGGACCCGGTCCATCGCGGCCCCGACCACGGCCTGGTGCGAGCGAGCGAGGGGTTCGTCCGGCACCGGCGCGAGCGCGTACCGGACCATGTCGGGCTGCAGGTAGGGCAGGCCGTACACGGCGACCGGACCGCCCCCGTCGTCGGCGTCGACGAGCACCGGTTCCGCCAGACGGGACGGCTCGGCGAGGATCCGGACGCGATCGCTCATCACCCCGGCGCCGAACCCGAGCCGGACCGCGGAGTCGTGGTTGCCCGGCGTCACGACGACCGTCGCGGTCCGGGACAGCCGTTCGAGCACGTGCGAGAGCATCCGGACGGCCTCGACCGGGGGGATCGCCCGGTCGTAGACGTCGCCGGCGACGACCACGAGGTCGACCGCGCGATCGCTCACCACCTGCACGAGGTGGTCGAGGAACACCGCCTGGTGCTCGAGCAGGTCGGCACCGAGCAGCGTGCGTCCGAGGTGCCAGTCGCCCGTGTGCAGGATCCGCATGCGAGCCACGGTAACGGCCCCCGCGGACATCCCGGGACGCCGTGCGGGACCGGTGGAGGACGGTCAGGCGACGCACTCCGCGGCGGCGCCGATGCCGGCGATGGTGAAGGTCCGGACCGTGACCGTGGTCGTGCCCTGAGCGGCGACCGTCCATCCTGCGCCGTAGTCCGCGCGCAGAATCAGGACGGTGGAGCCCCCGAGCGACAGCCCGCTGCCGCCCGTCAGCGTCAACGACTGCGGTGTCCCCGTCGCTGACGCGGTGGTCCCGGTGACGCCGGCCACGGCGGTGGAGCCGCTCATCAGCTCGGTTCGGACCGGCGCATCACCACCGGTCGCGACCCAGGAGACCGTGGCGGTCTTCACACCCAGGGGCGAGGTGTTCGAGGTGCACTTCAACGACGAGAGGACGGTGGGACGGAGCGTCGCGAGCTGCACGCCCGGGTTGACCGTCCGTGCGGTCCACGGCGCGGCGACCGCGGCCCCCGGCAGGAGCGCCGCGACCACCGCTGCCGTCACGACCACGGCGACGCCGCCGCCCCGGCGGAAGTGTCGCTGTCGCTTCCGGTGCTGCGCCGCGGCCTGGACCCGTGCCGCCCGCCGCCCCGGGGCGGCACCGGAGCCGGCGACGGTCGCGGTCCGGTGGGACTCGCCGGACGGGAGGCCCGTGGCGGCACGGTGCCGCGCCTCCCGTCCGCCCCGTGCGCGCGTGCCCGGTCCGCCGGCGTCGTCACCAGGCCCGGCGGGTCCACCAGGGCCGTCCGGCCCACCGGGCCCGTCCGGCTCGTCGCTGCCGACTGCCGCTGCCTCGCTGCGTCGCCGGATCCGCCCGTCGGCCCGACAGAGGGCGAGGAGACCGACGAAGCCGAGGACGACGACCGCGACCCGGGCCCACTCGCCGGTCCGGACCCACACGATCGGCGCGGCCACGTACGGGATCCGGAGGTACCCGACCCCGTGCACGGCCGAGCGGTGCAGGGGCGTCGAGTCGGACTGCGGGTTCGCGTCGCCCTTGGTGATGATCGTGCGCTCCGGGCCGTCACTGACGTACCGGTGCATCCGCAGGAGCCCGTCCTGGTCCGGGTCGTCCGCGAGCAGGACACGCCCCGCCTTCACCTGGTCGGACGCGACCGGGCGGGACACGACGACGTCGCCCGGCATCAGCCGCGGTGCCATCGAGCCCGTCATCACGGTGGTCGGGGACCAGCCGATGGCGGCGGGTGCCGCGGCCCAGAGCGCGAGTCCGAGCAGGGTGACGACGACGCCGCGTGCGCAGGTCGCGACGACGACACGGCCCCAGTCGAGGGCGACACGGGCACGGGTCTGCGGGGTGGACCCACCGCTGACTTCGCTGCTCACCATGACTGCCTCCGACCGGGGCCTGTGTGTGGTGCGGGGTCCGACGCCGGGGCGCCGGTCCGCTCAGGAGTTCTCGACCCGTCAGGAGTTCTGGGCCTCCCAGGTGAGCCCGAGCGAAGCGGTGCCGCCCATGACCGAGCTCGGCGCGCTGGTCGGCACCGTGTACGTGATCTTGTAGACCTGCGTGCCGGCACCGTTCGGCGCCCACGAGCCCACCCCGGTCGAGTAGTCGGTCTTCGACGAGCCGAACGACGCGAGGGTGCCGGAGAACACCGTGCCGCCGGTCGTGGCGGCGACGAAGTTGGTGCACGACCCGAAGCCGCCACCGGTGCCCTGCTCGACCGTGAGGTTGATGGAGCCCGACAGTGCGTTGGTCGTCGCCGCACCGGTGCCGTAGAGCTTCACCGCGGACGGCAGCGTGCCGGTGGACGTGACGGTGATGCAGTTGGAGCCGGTCGACCCGGGCTTCAGCGCGGTCGCGTTGAACAGCGCGGTGTTTGAGTCGTCGTCGGAGAGGGCGACACTGCCCGCGTTCCAGTTGCTCGTCGGGTTGACGGTCGTCGCCGAGAAGGCGGAGTAGGAGGCCGTCGAGACGACGGCGCCGGAGGCGATGAGGGCGACCGGGATGGCGATCCAGGCGGCGAGGCGGGCAGCACGAGGCGTGACAGAGGACATGGCGGTGCTCCTGAGGAGAAGTTGTCTGATCGGTGGTCCGGCCGGGCCCGCGGTGGTTGGTCGCGCTACGTGCCGAGGTGGTACGACGGTCAAGTTACTTTGCCGGCGTGCTGCTCACAAGGAGAGGGACACCCCCTCTCCTGGGGGTGGACGGGGCACCGGCCCGAGCGGATGATGACGAGCACGGCGTCCGCCTCGCGGCCCTCCGTCAGCACCCGCACCCGCCCTCGCCCTCGCCCGAGAAGAGCTCCTCCCCCGCATGTCGGAAACCCCCTCGCAGCGCCCGTTCCTCCTCGCCGCCCCGCTCCCCGGTGCGGCCCCCATCTCACCCGTGGTCGCGGCGACCGGGGACGGCGACGACCTCACCGACCTGATGGCAGCGTTCCGTCGCTTCCAGACCCAGAACGCACGGGTGCTGACCCGCGAGAGCGCCGCCCGGGGACTCAACGCCACCGACACCCGGTTGGTGTTCTTCCTCGAGACGGCCACCGGCGGCGCCACCCCGAAGCAGGCGGGCGAGTACCTCGGGCTCTCGACCGGAGCGACCACCTCGCTCATCGACCGTCTGGAGCGGCACGGACACCTCGAGCGGCGCCCGAACCCCACCGACCGCCGGAGCGTGCTGCTGCACCTCACCCCCTCGGGTGCGGCCGTCGCGCAGCAGATCAGCGCGGTCTGGTCGGCTGCGGTCCGCGAGGTCGTCGCCCCGGCCGACCGCGCTCGACTGGCGACGCAGTTCTCGCTGTTCGGCACGGCACTCGAGCGTCACTCCGGAGCCACCAGCGTCTGAACCCGGGCGGGCGTAGCGTCGGGGACATGACCCCCGCCGAACTCCTCGTCGAAGCCTTCTCCCGCGTCCCCGAGACCGTCGGGCGTGCCGTCGACGGCCTGTCGGAGGACCAGCTCGCCTCCCGCCCGGCCGCCGGTGCGAACACGCTCGCCTGGCTCGCCTGGCACATCGCGCGCGGGCAGGACTCCCAGATCGCCGACCTCGCCGACTCCGAGCAGGTCTGGACCGCCGACGGCTGGGTGGAGCGGTTCGGCCTGCCGTTCCCCGCCGAGGCGCTCGGGTACGGCATGTCCCGTGACGACGTCGGTCGTGTCCGCGCGTCTGCCGAGCTCCTGAACGGTTACCTCGGCGCGGTGCACGAGCGCACCGTCGCCTACCTGCACACCCTGTCGGCAGACGACTTCGAGACGGTCGTCGACGAGGCCTGGGACCCGCCCGTGACCGTCGGCGTCCGCCTCGTCAGCATCCTCGACGACTGCGTCCAGCACGCCGGACAGGCCGGCTACGCGCGCGGGGTGCTGTTCTTCAACCGCTGACGCACAGACGGACGGGAGGCCCGGTACCAGCTGGTACCGGGCC
>NZ_JARUXD010000090.1:0-11036 GCF_030433875.1 Curtobacterium sp. PsM8
CCACGAGAACGCCGCCCCGGCACAACCGGAGCGGCGTTCTCGCGTGTCCGGACCACTCGACGTGCAATGGTGCCTGCATGGCCTCTCCACAGACACTCGACCTGGGCGATCGTCGCCTGCTGGCCGCGTGGGCCGCGGACTGCGCCGACCGGGTCCTCCTGCTGTTCGAACGCCACGCCCCCGACGACGCCCGTCCCCGTGACGGGATCGCGCGGACGCGGGCCTTCGCTCGTGGCGAGATCGACGCGGCGGAGATGATCCGCCGACGCTTCGAGACCGGTCGCGCCGCCTCCGCCGTGCGTGATCCGGCAGCACGAGCGGCCGCCTTCGCCGCCGGTCAGGCCTCCGGTGTCGCCCACATGGGCGCGCACGCACTCGGGGCCGCCGCCTACGCGGTGCGTGCAGCCGGACTCGGGGACTCCGGATCGGGTGCGGACGAACTCCGCTGGCAGATCGGGCACATGAGCGCCGAGGTCCGAAGCGCACTGCGCCGCCTCCCCGTGCTCGGCACCGACCAGTCCGGGCCGCTCGGGTCCGGCTTGCTCGCGTCCGGTGGGCTCGCAGTCACCATCCGTGCACTCCAGGCGTCGGTCGTCGAGGCACCCTGACCGCTCGTGCCGGGAGGCGCGGGCCGGCACCACGACGCCGCTACACTCCGCAACGGGGCTCGATCGCGTGCTCCGGGGAAGGTGGGGACGTGTTCCAGGACACTCTCGGCGGCGGGCACATCGCCGTCCTGCTCGTGATCGCTCTGATCGAGGTCGGAGCGCTCGTGGTGCTCTGGCGCGACCGGACCCGCTCGCAGCTGGCGAAGGTCGTCTGGACCGTCGTCGTCATCGCGCTGCCGGTCCTCGGCGCGCTGGGCTTCCTGCTGAACTGGGCGCTCGGACGTCTCGCCGACCGGCTCAACCGCGCGCGCTGAACTGCGGGCGCTGAACTTCGCACATTGACCGCTCCTCAGGGGCGGTAGTCGGCCCGCTGCTCGTAGAGCTTCCGCTGACCGTCCAGGTCGTGCGTGTGCGCTCCGGACATCGCGCCGATCGTCTTCGCCACCGACTCGATCGCGAAGAGTAACCCACGAACCACGTTCCCCAGGATCCGCATGACGGTCCTCCCTCGTTCTGCGAACCGTACCCCGGCGACCGGGCCCGCGTCGAGACACGCCCGTCAGTGCTCGACGCCCCGAAGGTCCTGAGACGCCGCGGAATCCGGCGGCGTCTCAGCACAAGGGCGGCGTCTCACGAAGACGGGGGCGCCTCAGCACAAGCGGGGCGTCCCACGGAGACGGGGGCGTCTCACGAAGACCGGGGCGCCTCACGGACGCGCGCGCCCCCGCGCCAGCCGCTCCCGCAGCCGGGCCACCAGCTCGCCCTCGTCAGCCGTGACGAGCCTCCCGTCCCGCACCACCACGCGCCCACCGACGACGACGTGCTTCGGCCGCCGCCCCGGCGACGCCCAGAGCAGTCCGGCGACGGGGTCCGCGACTCCGGCGTCCGCGACCCCGGACACGTCCCAGAGGCAGAGGTCGCCCGCCGAAACGGCCCCGAGGTGGCCGAGTTCCGGCCGCCCGAGCCCGATCGCGGACCCCTCGGTCGCCATGCCGAGCACCTGACGTGCCGGCAGCTGCGGTCCGACCAACGCAGAGACCTGCATCGCGAGCCGCGCGTCGGCGAGCAGGTGTCCGGCGTCGTTGCTGCCACCCCCGCTGGTGCCGAGCCCGACCGGCACGCCCGCGGCGGCGAGCCGGGCGACGGGCGCGATCCCCCACCCCATCGGCACGTCGCAGCCCGGTGCGTGCGTCGCGGTGACCCCGGCGGCGGCGAGGCGCGCGATCTCGTCGTCGGTGACGTCGCAGAGATGGGCGACGGTCACGTCCGGTGTGAGCCAGCCCCACGCCTCGAGCAGGTCGAGCGGCCGCCGCCCGTACCGCTCCAGCGCGATGGCGGTGTCGACCTGCTCGTTCGCCTGGGTCCGCCGACGGAGGCCGTGCTCCGCGGCGACCTCGCCGAGTGCCCGGAAGGTGGCCTCGCCGTCGGAGTGCACGCCGGCCGGCCCGACCGCGATCTGCAGCCGCCCGTCCGGATCGGTGCCGCCGACCGCGTCCTCGTGCAGCAGGGCCCGGACGATCGCGTCGGCCGACGCCGCTGCATGCGACGGGTCGTCGCGCGCGCTCCCCCGGACGAAGACGAGCCGGCCGCCGAGCCCGCGGACAGCGTCGACGGTGGCTGCGGCGAGCGCGACGGTCTCGTCGGGGTTCGCCTCGGTCGGCCAGTTCAGGTGGTGGTCGGCGATGGTCGTGACGCCGGACAGGAGGCCCTCCGCGGCTCCGACCGCCGCCGACGCCCCGTACAGCTCGGGGTCGTGACCCGCTGCTCCGTAGGCCTGCGCCATCGTGGGGAGCCAGTCCGCCATCGGCACTCCGCGCGTACCGGGGAGCGTGCGGAACGCGGTCTGCAGCAGGTGGTGGTGGGCGTTGACGAGTCCGGCGGTGACGACACAGCCCGAGGCGTCGAGGGTGGACGCGACACTGCTGCCGTCGTCGACGACCACGTCGCCGTCGCGTTCGGTGCGGGGGTCGACGAGGACGCGGAGGGCACCGGTGACGGTCAACATGGGGAGTTTGTAGCAGGGCGCTGTTTCGGGCGCGTGACACCGGACGTTCCGGAAGGGTTGTCGTGCGAACGGGGGAAACCGTCCGGGAACACCGGTGAAACACGGGTTCCATAGGGTCCGGACATGACCCAGACCCTGATCCGCGGCGGGTGGGTACTGACCGCCGCCCCCGACGCCTCCGCCACCCCGTCCGCGATCCGGGACGGCGCGGTACTGCTCGACGGCGACCGGGTCGCCGCGGTCGGCACGTTCGCCGAGCTGTCGGCAGCGCATCCCCACGCCACGGTCCGCGGCGGGGCGAACGACATCGTCACCCCGGGCTTCGTGAACACGCACGGGCACTTCAGCGAGGGCCTCATCACGGGCATCGGCTCGCAGTACACGCTGTGGGAGTGGCTGAACGCCCTGATCTCGCACGTCAACCCGGTGATGACGCGGGACAAGGCGTACGCGGGCACGATGCTGCAGGGCATCCAGATGCTCCGGAGCGGGGTGACGACGGCGAACGACATGTTCTGCTCGGACCCGATCGCCGACGAGCCGGCGACCCCGGGCGTCGTCCAGGCGCTCGAGGAGCTCGGCCTGCGCGGCGTCGTGTCGTTCGGCTCCGGGGACGTCGACCGCGGGTTCGGTCCGGCGCCGATCCTGGCGGAGTTCGACGCCCTGCGCGAAGCCGCCGACGCCAGCCGGTACAGCACGTTCCGGGTCGGGATTTCCTCGATCGGCCGGTACTCGGACGCCGCGTGGCAGGAGCACATCGACTACGCGGTCGACGGCGGCCACGGCATCCACGTGCACGTGCACGAGGTCCGCGAGGAGGTCACGGCCGCACGCCAGCGCACCGGCAGGACCGTCGTCGGGCACGCCGAGGCGACGGGCATGTTCCGCGTCCCGGTGATCGCCGCGCACAGCGTCTGGATGGACCGTCAGGACCGCGAGACCTACGCGGCGAACGGTGTCGGCGTCGCGCACAACCCGGTGGCCAACGGCATCCTGGCGAGCGGCATCGCACCGGTCGCGGAGCTCCGGGCCCTCGGGATCCCGGTCGGCATCGGGGTCGACGGCCCGGCGTCGAACGACTCGCAGGACTTCCTGCAGGCGATGAAGACCGCGGCGATCCTGGCCCGCATCCGCGACCTGCAGGCGACCGCGATGAGCGCTCGGGAGGCGTTCGAGATGGGCACGATCGGCGGCGCCCACGCACTGCGGATGGAGGCGGAGATCGGCTCGCTGGAGCCCGGCAAGCGCGCCGACCTGGTGGTGTTCGACGGTGAGAGCCCGACGCTCGCGAACGTCCACGACCCGTTCCAGGCGGTCGTGTTCGTGGCCGGCAGCCGCGAGGTGAAGGACGTCTGGGTCGACGGCGACCTCAGCCTGGCCGACTTCGAGGTCACCCGCGTCGACGTCCGGGAGGCGGTGGCCCGCGCCCGTCCGCTGGCTCGCCAGCTCGTCGAGCAGGCTGGGCTCGAGCGCCTGTCGGCGCTGACCGGCGGGCCGCTCGACGACACCGAACGGCCGTAGGCCCGGCCGACGTCAGGTCAGAGCTCGAGCACCAACCGGGGGCAGCCGGCCGCCGCGCGGGAGACACAGACCATCATGGTGCGGTCGTCGGCCTGCTCGGCGGGGCTGAGCACGGTGTCCCGGTGGTCCACCGCGCCCTCGAGGACGGGGGTCTCGCACGTGCCGCAGGTGCCCTCGCGGCAGGACGACAGGACGAAGGCCCCGGCGTCCTCCGCGACCTCGAGCAGGGTCCGGTCGGCGGGGACGGTGACGGTCGTCCCGGTCAGGGTGAGCTCGACCTCGAAGGACTCCCCCGGGGCGTCCACGTCGGCGGCGGGCTCGAAGCGCTCGACGCGGACGCTGCCGGCCGGCCAGTGCGCGGCAGCGGCTTCGACGGCGTCCATGAGACCCCGCGGACCGCAGCAGTAGACGACGGCGTCCCGTGGTTCGGCGAGCAGCCCGACAACGTTCAACCGGGGTGCCTGGTCGGCCGCGGCGAGGACGACCCGGTCGGGGTGCGCGGCCACGAGCTCGTCGGCGAACGCCATCCGGTCGCGGGAGCGTCCGGCGTAGTGCAGCTCCCACGGCGTCCCGGCCTGCTCGGCGGCGGCGATCATCGCGCGGATCGGGGTGATCCCGATGCCGCCGGCGACGAAGACCGCGGGCCGGTCGGGGTCGAAGCCGAAGTGGTTGCGCGGGCCGCCGACCAGGACCTCGTCGCCGGTCCGCAGGGTGTCGTGCACGGCGACGGACCCGCCCCGACCACCGGCTTCGCGGAGGACCGCGACCCGCCAGTGCCCGTCCGGGGTGGTGGTGACGAGCGAGTACTGGCGTTCGGTGCCGGGCATGACCTCGAGGTCCACGTGGGCGCCGGGCTCCCAGTCGGGCAGGAGAACACCGTCGACGGGGGCGAGGTCGAGCGTGACGACGTCCTCGGCCACCCGCTGTCGGTCGGTGATGCGCATCCGGTGCCGGGCCTCCGCACCGTTCGTGGACCCAGCGCCGTTCGTGGGCCCAGCGCCGTTCGTGATGCCGGGCCCGCTCATGATGCCGCTCCGGCCCGCGGGGTCTCCTTGACGACGATCATGTGGAACGCGCTGCCGTCGGCACTGCACCAGCGGTGCCCGGTGCCGCCGCGGTAGTACGCCGAGTCGCCGGGCCCGAGCCGGACGACGTCCTGGCCGCGGAGGTCGAGCAGGACGTCGCCGGCGAGCACGGTGAGGAACTCGTCCTCGCGGTGCTCGAAGTACTCCCCCGGTTCGGTGTTGTCGCCCTTCCACTCGAGCGGCTCGAAGGCGTGCGGGCCGGCGTGCACGAGCAGCCGGGCCTCGCCGCTGGAGAACGGCCCGCGGGCGCCCTCGCCGGAACGGAGCACCTCGGGGCGCCGGTCGTCGGGCTCGTCGCGGACCGGGGCCCCGGCGGCGAGGAGGGCGACCTGCGTGGTGTCGAGCGCGGCGGCGATCTTCTCGAGCGAGACCATGCTCGCCCGCGAGTGCCCGCGCTCCACCTGGCTGAGGAACGGGTGCGACAGCCCGGTCCGTTCGGCGAGCTGCACGAGCGTCAGACGCGACGAACGGCGCAGCGCCCGGATGTGCTCGCCGACGAGACGGGCCTGTTCATCGACGACCCGGTCGGCGGCGGGCAGGTCGCGCTCGGGCAGGAGTTCGGTGTGCATCGCGCTCCGATCGTGGTCCGGACGGGCCGGGCGTTCCGTGCGGTCCATCTCGTCACAGCCGGCAACCGGAGCGAAACGGGTGGGAAACACGGCCCACCTAGCATCGTGGATGTTGATGCGATCAACATTCTCACACACGATCGAGAGGGCCCCATGGACTCGTCGCTGCCCCGCCCGATCACCCTCCTGCGGTCCGCCCTCCTGGCCGACGGCCGTCTCGTCGACGTCGCGGTCACCGGCGACAGCGTCACCGAGGTCGCCCCCGCCGGCACACTCCGGGCACCGTCCGCGACCACCCTCGAGCTCGACGGCCGCCTGCTCCTCACCGCCCCGGCCGAACCCCACGCCCACCTCGACAAGGCCCTCAGCGCCGACCGGATCGACCCGCCGCTCGGCGACCTCGGCTCGGCCATCGCCGCCTGGGCGGAGTACGCCACGACGATGTCCGTCGACGAGATCGCCGATCGCGCCCGGACCGCGGCCCTCGCCCTGCTGTCCGCCGGCACCACCGCCGTCCGCACCCACGTCGACGTCCTCAGCCACGGCGGGACCGGTACCGTCGCCGAGGCCGTCCGCGGCGCCCAGGCCCTCGTGCAGGTCCGGGACGAGCTGGCCCACCTGATGGACATCGAACTCGTCGCCCTCGCCGGCCCCCTCGCTCCCGACGAGCACGTCGAGGCGGTCCTGGACCTCGGGGTGGACCTGGTCGGCGGCGCCCCGCACCTCGCCGAGGACCCCCTGGCCGACGTCGACCGGCTGCTCGCCATCGCCCGGCGCCGCGGCCTCGGGGTCGACCTGCACGCCGACGAGAGCCTGGACGGGCCGGTCACCCTCGACCACTACGCCCGGGCCGTCCGGGGCTGGCCGCGCGACCGTCAGTACTCCGCCGGGCACTGCGTCCGCCTCGGCACGATGGACGCGGACCACCTGGCCCAGGTGGTGTCCGACGTCGTCGCGGCGGACCTCGGCGTCATCACCCTGCCGATCACGAACCTGTACCTGCAGGGCTGGCAGCACCCGGTCTCGACCCCGCGGGGCCTCACCGCGATCCAGGCCCTCCTCGACGCGGGCGTCCGGGTGGCGGCCGGCGCGGACAACGTCCGCGACCCGTTCAACCCGGTCGGCCGGAGCGACGCCCTCGAGACCGCGTCGCTGCTCGTGACCGCGGGTCACCTGACGCCGGACCAGGCGTACGCGATGGTGAGCGACACCGCCCGGAGCGTGATGGGCCTCCCGGCCGCCGGTCCCGTCGTCGGGGCGCGCGCCGACCTGCTCGCGATCGCTGCGACCAGCGTCACCGACGCCGTGGCGAACGCCCCCGCCGACCGCATCGTCCTGTCCCGCGGGGGGCCCCGCGGCCCCCCCCCCCGGGCCCCCCCCCGCCCCCCCCCCCCCCCACGACCGCGAGGGCGACCACGGCGGCCAGGGTGACCCGGACCGGGGAGAGTCGTCGTGTGGTGCTCATGGTCAGGCCGCCGTCTTCTCGTCGTGCTGCACGGCCAGGCCGCGCTGGGCACCGGCGGTGCCGGCCCCGATCTGATGGGTGGTCCCGGGGTGGGTGGCCCCGGGGTGGGTGGTGCCGAGGTGGTCGGCCCCGAGGTGTTCCGGGATGGTCGTGCCGCGCTGGCCGAAGTAGAGCACCGAGCGCCAGTCCTCGGTCGCGGGTGCGGCCTCCGGGACCAGTCCGCGTCGGACGGCCTTGGCGGTGGCGCGCTCGTCTTTCCGCGCTGCACG
The DNA here is from genome assembly GCF_030433875.1 of Curtobacterium sp. PsM8. Lineage (NCBI taxonomy): Bacteria > Bacillati > Actinomycetota > Actinomycetes > Micrococcales > Microbacteriaceae > Curtobacterium > Curtobacterium sp. PsM8. The sequence continues at coordinate 7,523 of NZ_JARUXD010000090.1, forward strand.
TCGTGCGGCGCGGGCGGACGGGTCGTAGAACATCCACTTCGTCGCCCAGATGAACACGTCGACGACGGAGTTCCAGAGGCCGATGTAGGCGGTGATCGCGTACAGGGCGAGCAGGGCGTTGAAGGCGGCGAACACCGCGTTGCCCCAGTTCTGCGCGCCGAAGTCCCGCACGAAGGTGAAGACCGAGAAGGCGACCATCGCGTACGGGGCCAGGACGTAGAGCGCCGGCGAGGCAGTGCGGTCCTTGACCTTGGGCGTGCGGGCGAACGGGATCTTCTTCGCGGTGAGGGCCTGCTGCACGCTCTTCAGCACGCCGGCGACGTTCACCGGCATGAGGACCAGGTTGAAGCCGTAGATGCGCAGGATGTCGGTGCGCTTGTAGCCGCAGTACTTGAGGTCGCTCGCGAAGAGCCAGAAGTACGGCAGGGCGGCGAGCAGCACCATCGGGCTGAGCAGCCGCGAGTCGTACGGGTAGGCCAGCAGGAAGATCAGGCCGAGCGACCCCCAGGCGATCGACGCCATGTAGTTGACGCGGAGCGCCATCTCGACGACGCTGACGCGCTCCCCGCGGGCCCGGCGCTCGCGCACCTGGCGGATGTACTTCGGCAGGATGAGCAGGCCGCCGTTCGCCCAGCGTCGCCGCTGCACGATCAGGGAGCCGAAGTCCGGCGGGGTGGCGCTGTAGGACAGGCGCTCCGGGTAGTTGACGAGGGTCCAGCCGTGCATGCCGAGGTCGACGCTCGACTCGGTGTCCTCGATGACGGTGCGGTCCTGGACGTAGCGCTTCACCTCGAAGCCGCCGACGGTCTCGGTCTCCTCGATGTCGCGGAGGGCCCGGGTGCGGATGACCGCGTTCGCGCCGACCCAGAAGGTGGCGCCGTACTTCGACATGCCCTGGTGCAGGATGTGCTGGATGTCGGTGGTGGCACCGGCGAGACGCTCGATGCGGGTCGCGGCACCGCGGAAGGACGAGTACGGCGTCTGGGTGACGGCGACGCGTTCGTTCTCGGGCTGCTCGAGGAAGTAGACCAGGCGCAGGCAGTAGTCGCGGAGCAGCACCGAGTCGGCGTCGAGCGTCAGGACGTAGTCGGACGCGGGGACGACGAGGTCGGCGTCGGCCGGGTCGGTGACGGTGCGCAGGACGGTGCCGGACGCGGTCTCCTCGTGACGGTAGGCGCCGCCGAGCAGGCCGATGTACGAGTTGAGGTTCATCGCTTTGTTCGCCTCGTGCGACAGGTTCGCGTAGCGCTTCCGCTCGAACGTGGTGATCTCGGCGGTGAAGGTCCACGCCAGGCGACGCTGCAGTTCGACCGCGCGGGCGGAGCTGACGTCGGTGGACTGGGCGGTGCCGGCGTCGGTGATCGCGGCGTCGAGCGCCTCGGCCGTCAGACGGAACTCGTCCGCAAGGCCGACGAGGACCTGGTCGGTGAAGAACTGGTCGACGTGGTCGGCGACGCCGTGTTCGCGGGCGTGGCGACGGAGCCAAGCGTCTGCCCAGCGGTGGTGCGCGACCAGGGTGCGCACGGTCTCCACGGAGGCCTGCGGGGCGCCCGCGGCCTCGACCTCGGCGGAGAGCAGGGCCTCCTGGAACCGGCGGGACGGCGCGGCCAGCTGCGACTGGATGGTGTCGGCGACGGCGCGGGTGCGCTCGAGCTTCGCGGCGGTCTCCGGGTCGGTCGGGAACGGCGAGTCGTCGACGAGCAGCACGATGCGGAGGTCCGGGTACTCCTGCAGGGCGGCGGACCACAGCGTGGTGGCGACGACCTCGGGCTCCTCGGCGTAGCTCGGCACGAGGACGGTCAGCGGCGACTCGTGGCCCTCGGCGAAGTGCCGGTCGAGTTCGGCGCGCGGGACGCGGACGTGGGTGGCGAAGCGCTCGAGTGCCCCCTGGCGGGCGACCAGGTGCATCAGGGCCGAGAAGGTCAGGAAGGTGACGACGACCGTGTACGAGATGGCCTCGGTGGTGAAGCGGAAGCTCTCGGTGCCGGAGTCCAGGAACTGGCGGATCACCGTGTAGACGACGTAGGCCAGCCAGAACGCGATGGTCAGGATGATGGCGACGCGTCCGGAGACGAGCTTCCGGTCGGAGGGGCGGGCGTGGATCGTGTCGAGCGGCTGGGTCCGTCGCTCGGCACCCCACTGGCGGCGGCGCGTCGGGGCACCGTCCAGGTGTTCGGGCATGCTGTCCTTCGTTCGTACCGGACCAGCAGCCGTCGGGTGTGGGCGCTGTCGGGAGTCCGGTGGTCGTCGATGACGGTACGGCGACGGGCGTCGTCGTGCGGACCCTCGGACGGGGGGTTCCGGGCACCTCCTGCGGGTTCCCGCAAGCGTGCGCGCAGACCCGCATCCGGGGGGCGGCACGGCGAGTCCGACCGCCGGCTGGACACGGCCTGGAGGCGCGGTGCACATCCGTCGACCGGCTGCGGCCAGGCGGCAGGCGGGTCCTCAGCGCCCGCGGGCGAGCAGCCAGAGCAGGTAGGGCGCTCCGACGACTCCGGTGACCACCCCGACCGGCAGGGTGACGCCGGGCAGCGCGAACTGCGCCACGAGGTCGGAGCCGAGGGTGACGACGGCGCCGACGGCTGCGGCCGGGCCGAGGGCGATGCGTCCGCCGCCGACGAGCCGTCGGGCGATGGGTGCCGCCATCAGCGCGACGAACGCGACGGGTCCGGCGGTGGCGACGGCCCCGGCGGTGAGGAGCACCGCGGTGAGCAGGAGCAGCACCTTCGCCCGGTCGGGTCGGAGGCCGAGGGACGCCGCGACGTCGTCGCCGAGGGTCAGCACGGCGAGCCGCGGCGACTGCACGAGGGCGAGGGCCATGAGCACGAGGAAGCCGACCAGGAGCGCGCCGACGACGGTGCGGTCGACGGCGTTCAGGCTGCCGGAGAGCCAGAGCAGCGCGGTGCCCGCCTGCTGCAGGCTGCCGCTGGTGAGCAGCCACCCGGTGACGCTGAGGGCCATCGCGCCGACACCGACGCCGACCAGGACGACCCGGTTGCCGGTGATCCCCCGCCGCCAGGCCAGGGCGGCGATGAGCACCGCGACGGCGACGGCCCCGACGAGCACCACCCCGAAGAGCAGCACCCCGGAGGCGCCGAACAGGACGATTGCGACGAGGCCCGAGGCACTGGCCCCAGCGGTGATGCCGATGACGTCCGGGCTGGCGATCGGGTTGCGGACGACGCTCTGCACGATCGCCCCGGCCGCGCCCAGGCTGGCCCCGACGAGGACGGCGGCCAGGACCCGGGGGCCACGGAGCTGTCCGAGCACGAAGTCCGAGATCGTGTCACCGTGCCCGACGAGCGCGCCGAGCACCTGCACCGGCGAGAGCGGGATGTCGCCGACACCCAGGCCGACCAGGACCAGGACGAGCAGCGCGACGAGGGTGCCGACGAGGACCAGTGCCTCGGGGGGGCCGGGGGCCCCCCCCCCCCGGCCCGGGGGGGGGGGGGCGGGGGGGGGGGGCGGCCCCCCCCCGCCCGGCCGGGAACGACCACCGCGGCTGGGGGGGGGG
>NZ_JARUXD010000091.1:0-10935 GCF_030433875.1 Curtobacterium sp. PsM8
GGTTGGGTCCGGGCCTGCCCCCCCCCCCCCCCCCACCCCCCCCCCCCCCCCGAAGCCCGCCCCCATTCCACCCCCGGCCCGCCCACCACCCCCGCCCACACCACACCCCCCCCCCAACCCCCCCCCCCCCCCGGCGCGCGGGGGCGCGTCGTGCCGTTCGGGGTGACCGGGGTCAGCCGAACAGGCGGGCCAGACGGGCGACACCCTCGGCGATGTCGTCGTCCCCGAGCGCGTAGGACAGGCGCAGGTACCCGGAGGGCCCGAACGCCTCGCCCGGGACGACCGCGACCTCGGCGTGCTCGAGGATCAGGTCGGCCAGCTCGAGGGTCGTGGTCGGCGTGCTGCCGGCCCACTCGCGACCGAGCAACGCGGTGACGTCGGGGTACACGTAGAACGCGCCCTGCGGCACGGGCGTGTTGAACCCCGGGATGGCGTTGAGGCCGGCGACGATCGCCTGCCGACGACGGTCGAAGGCCTCGCGCATCGCCAGGACGGGCTCCTGCGGGCCGTCCAGGGCGGCGATCGCGGCACGCTGCGAGACGTTCGAGACGTTCGAGGACAGGTGGGACTGCAGGTTCGACGCGGCCTTGACCACGTCCGCCGGGCCGATCATCCAGCCGACCCGCCAGCCGGTCATGGCGTAGGTCTTGGCGACCCCGTTCACCAGGATCGTCGTGTCCGCGAGGGCCGGGACCTGCTCGAGGACACCGGAGAAGGTGAGGCCGTCGTAGAGCAGGTCCTGGTAGATCTCGTCGCTGATCACCCAGATGCCGTGCTCCAGCGCCCACTCGCCGATGGCGCGGGTCTGCTCGGCGGAGTACACGGCACCGGTCGGGTTCGAGGGGGAGCAGAAGAGCAGCGCCTTCGTGCGCGGCGTCCGCGCTGCCTCGAGCTGCTCGACGGTGACGAGGTAGTCCTGGTCGCTGCCGGCGAAGACATCGACGGGGACGCCGCCCGCCAGCCGGATGGCCTCGGGGTAGGTGGTCCAGTACGGCGCGGGCAGCAGGACCTCGTCGCCGGCGTCGACCACGGTCTGGAACGCCTGGTAGACGGCCTGCTTGCCGCCGTTCGTGATGATGACCTGCGACGGGTCGACGGCGATGCCGGACTCGCGCGCGGTCTTGTCGGCGACCGCACGCTTCAGGTCCGGGAGGCCCGTGGCCGGGGTGTACCGGTGGTTCGCCGGGTCCTGCGCTGCCGCGACGGCCGCGTCGACGACGTGCGCCGGGGTGGCGAAGTCGGGCTCGCCCGCGGCGAAGGAGATCACCGGGCGTCCGGAGGCCTTGAGGGCCTTCGCCTTGGCGTCGACCTTGAGGGTCGCGGACTCGGCGATGGCGGCGATCCGGGAGGCGATGCGCGGACGGTCCCCGGGCACACCTGCGTCCGTGCCCGGGCGCGGGCTGCTGTCGGGGCTGTCGGTGGGCTGAGGGCTGGCGGCTTCGGTGCTCACGGGGCCAGCCTACCGACGCGCCGCGCCGGAGCATCCGTCAAGTGGACACCGCCGTCGGGACTCCCGTACACTGTTCTGCGGCGGTTGAAGTCTGTCGGAAACGGACTTCTTCTCCCTGGAACGACCGGATCCCGTACGGGTGGACGTTCCGAAGGGCGGTGGCTCAATTGGTAGAGCAGCGGTCTCCAAAACCGCAGGTTGCAGGTTCAAGTCCTGTCCGCCCTGCACATCGGGAAGGGTTGAAGTGGCGAGCAAAGACGTGGAGACGACCGACGACGTCGTCACCCAGGCGAAGGTCGACCGGGCACAGCGCCGTGGCCCCTTCGCCGCGATCGCACTGTTCATCCGCCAGGTCTTCGGCGAGCTGCGCAAGGTCGTCACCCCGACCCGCAAGGAACTCTTCAGCTACACGGTTGTCGTGCTCGTGTTCGTCGTCGTGATGATGATCCTCGTGTCGGTCCTCGACTTCGTGTTCGGTCTCGGCGTCGGCTACGTGTTCGGCAACGGCCCCACGGCCTGACCCAGCTGGCATGAACCCCGGCGCGCTGCACTCCTGGCGCGCCCGGCCTGACCGCAGGTCCGACCGCTCCGGTCCTCCTCGGGGTACGGTCTCCCGGAGACGGCGACCCGTTCCCTGCCCGGGACGTGAGCGCCAACCCGATCCGCACCATCGAACGGAAAGAACCGACTGTGTCTGACTACTCCCGCGACGACATCGACCTCGCGACCGCTGCCGAGCAGTCTTCCGAGGTCGAGGAGAACCAGGAAGGCGACGTCGAGACGAGCGAACTCCGTTCGACCGACTCCGCCGAGGAGCGCGCGATCTCCGTCGAGGACGAGGACGACGAGTCCCTCGGACTGAGCGACGAGCCGGACGACGGCACCGTCAGCACCGAGCTCGACGAGACCCTCGACGCCCTCGCCGAGTCGCGTGACCCGGAAGCCGACGCCGTCGTCGACGACGCGCTCGAGATCGACACCGCCGACGAGGCCGAAGCCGCCGTCGAAGCCGTCGAGGACGAAGAAGAGACCGAGCTCGAGGACGAGACCGCGGCTGACGCGAACGCGACCGTCGCCGCGGAAGAGTCCGCCGACACGCTCGGTGCGATCGCCCCGGAGTCCGAGGTCGACCTGGCCCCCGACACCGAGGTCACGATCACGGCCGAGGACGACGACGACGAGTCCGAGGTCGACCCGTACGAGGCGTTCAAGACCGAACTGCGGATGAAGCCGGGCAAGTGGTACGTCATCCACTCCTACGCGGGCTTCGAGCGCCGCGTGAAGGCGAACATCGAGAACCGCATGGTCTCGATGTCGATGGAGGACTACATCTACCAGGCCGAGGTCCCGATGGAGGACGTCGTCGAGATCAAGAACGGGCAGCGCAAGCTGGTCACCCGCGTCCGGATCCCCGGCTACGTGCTCGTCCGCATGGACCTCGACGAGGACTCGTGGTCCGTCGTCCGCCACACCCCGGGTGTCACCGGCTTCGTCGGCAACGCGCACAACCCGACCCCGCTCCGCTTCGACGAGGCCTTCGGCATGCTGAAGTCCCTCGTCCAGGTCGCCGAGGCAGCCCCGACCAAGGGCGGCGCCAAGGGCAGCGGACTCGCCCAGGCGCAGCCCCAGGCCGAGGTCGACTTCGAGGTCGGCGAGACGATCACCATCAAGGAAGGCTCGTTCGCGGGTCTGCCCGGGTCGATCTCCGAGATCAAGCCGGAGAGCGGCAAGCTCACCGTGCTCGTCTCGCTCTTCGAGCGCGAGACGCCGGTCGAGCTCAGCTTCGACCAGGTGACCAAGCTCTAGAGCTGGACACCATCCACTAGACTGTTCGAGTTTGGGTCCGCGCGCCTCGTGCGCTGCGGATCCGTCACCGCGATCCGGAACCGCCGGAGACGCGGGAGAGTGCACGGGTCCCCGTGCGTTCGATCCCAGGAGGAAAGCGAAACATGGCACCGAAGAAGAAGGTCACGGGCCTGATCAAGCTGCAGATCAACGCGGGCGCCGCCAACCCGGCACCGCCGATCGGTCCGGCGCTCGGTCAGCACGGCGTGAACATCATGGAGTTCTGCAAGGCGTACAACGCCCAGACCGAGTCGCAGCGCGGCAACGTCATCCCGGTGGAGATCACCGTCTACGAGGACCGTTCGTTCACGTTCATCCTCAAGACCCCGCCGGCAGCCGAGCTCATCAAGAAGGCCGCGGGTGTGAACAAGGGTTCCGCGACGCCGCACACGGTGAAGGCCGGACGCATCACGGCGGACCAGATCCGTCAGATCGCCGAGACCAAGCAGGCCGACCTGAACGCCAACGACATCGAGCAGGCGACGAAGATCATCGCCGGTACCGCTCGTTCGATGGGCATCACGGTCGAGGCCTGAGCCTCACCCTCCACACCCCAGTACTCACCGTGGGAGAGCCGCGCCGGCTCGCCAACCACGTATCTCGCAAGGAGACCACCATGGCGAAGAAGTCCAAGGCGTACCGCGCCGCGGCTGCGAAGATCGCGGCCGACAAGTTCTACACCCCGACCGAGGCAGTCGCCCTGGCGAAGGAGACCGGCTCTGCGAAGACCGACTCCACCGTCGAGGTCGCACTGAAGCTCGGCGTCGACCCGCGCAAGGCGGACCAGATGGTGCGCGGCACCGTCATCCTCCCGCACGGCACCGGCAAGACCGCCCGCGTCATCGTCTTCGCGACGGGTGCAGCCGCTGAGGCCGCCATCGCCGCCGGCGCCGACGAGGTCGGTGGCGACGAGCTCATCGCGAAGGTCGCCGAGGGCTACACCTCGTTCGACTCCGCGGTCTCGACCCCGGAGCTCATGGGCAAGGTCGGTCGTCTCGGCAAGGTGCTGGGCCCGCGTGGCCTCATGCCCAACCCGAAGACCGGCACCGTGACCCCGAACGTGGCCCAGGCCGTGAACGAGATCAAGGGCGGCAAGATCGAGTTCCGCGTCGACAAGCACTCCAACGTGCACTTCGTCGTCGGCAAGGCCTCGTTCACGCCGGAGCAGCTCGACGAGAACATCACCACCGCGCTGGACGAGATCGTCCGTCTCAAGCCGAGCGCCGCGAAGGGCCGCTACATCATGAAGGGCGCCGTCTCGACGACCTTCGGCCCGGGCATCCCGCTGGACGTCAACGTCTTCTGATCCTGATCAGCAGCGGATCGCACTGATCCACAGCACGACCAGAACGGCCCGCACTCCGGTGCGGGCCGTTCTGCGTACCCGGTGCGGCGAGCCCCGCTCCGCGTTCTCCGGACAGGGAGATCGACCAGTACCGTGATCCCGTGCGGATCTTCGTGAACGTCCTGCGGCTCGTGGCCGCGATCGCCATCGTCGCGGCCATCGTCGACGACCTGCAGCGTGCGCTCCAGAACGGGTTCGTGTTCTGGAACTTCTTCGGGTACTTCACGAACCAGTCGAACATCCTGGTCGCGGTCGTCTTCGTCCTCACCGTCGTGGCAGCAGTGCGCCGGCGCGATGCCGGCCGCCGGCTGGACCTGTTCCGCGGCGCCGCCACGGTCTACATCGCGACGACGGGTCTGGTCTACAACACGCTGCTCGCCCAGGTCGGGCAGCCGGTGGGGGAGTCCTGGTCCAACGACGTGCTGCACCGCTGGATCCCGCTGTACGTCGTGATCGACTGGCTGCTGTTCTCGGACCGCAGCCGTCTGTTCTTCCGCGACGTGTGGTGGTTCCTGATCTACCCGGCGGCCTGGCTGGTCGTGGTCGTGATCCGCGGTGCGACCGACGGCTGGGTGCCCTACCCGTTCCTCGACCCGAAGTCGGGCTACGGCGTGGTCGCGCTGTACTGCCTGGGCGTCGCGGTGTTCATCGGCCTGATGGGCCTGATCGTCGTCGCGCTGTCCCGACTGCGGTTGATCCCGGTCAGCGAGCGTCCCGCAGGCGATCGAGCACCAGGTCCGCGAGGGTGATGAGCCCGTGGATGGCGTCGTCGTCGCGGTCGATCCACCGGCACTCGGGCTCGTCGGCGACCGGCACGAAGTCGTCGTGCTTCTCCCAGACGAACAGCGTCCGGTCGGCACCGAGTACGTACTGCTGCCACCACACCTGCCGCATGTAGTGCCGGGGGACGCGGGTGAACCCGTTCGCGGTGGTCTTGATCTCGGCCAGCAGCAGACGGCCGTCGCGGTCGAGCCCGACACCGTCCGGGGTGGCCAGGTGTGCCCGGTTCGTGGCCGCATGGAACAGGTGCGCCGAGGGCTGGATGCCGTGGGTCGCGGCGACCCACGAGGCGATCACGGGTTCGCGTTCCTTGCCGTGTTCGGTGTAGACGTTGCCGGCGAACCGGGAGCCGTACCGCTTGTCGGCGACGACCGCGTCGACGGCGTGGAGGGACGCGAGACGTGCGACGTCGGTGGCCGTGATGCCCATCGCGCGGGCGCGCAGCCAGGCGACGCGGTCGGACGAGTGCGCGACGATCCGCTCGGTGTGCCCGCGGAGCGCGGTGAAGGTGTCGTGTGCGCGAGTCGGACGCGCGGAGCCGGTGGCCCGAACACCCGCAGACCGACCGCCGGCCGACGTGGCGGGGCCGGGCTGGGCCTCCCACCCGTCATCCAGGTCGCCCCAGAGAGTGGGCTGCACGATCGTCACCCCACGATTGTCCACCCGACCACCGGCACCGGCGAAACCGGCACGCGGTCGGGGTGCGGCGGTCAGGAGACCAGCTGCCGACCCTCGGCCATCGTGACCAGCTCGTCGACGCCCGCGGGGGACAGTGCGTACGCGATGGCGAGCGCTGCGGCACCCTGCAGTGCGGCGATCGAGCCGGCGCGGGACTGCGCGATGACGAGGTGCTCGGTGGCGAGGGGCATCGAGCGGGAGTAGACGACCTCCCGGACGCCGGCGAGCAGGTGCTCCCCGGCCTGGGTGATCGAGCCGCCGAGTGCGATCACCGACGGGTTGATGAGGGAGACGCAGGTCGCCAGGACCTCGCCGATGTCCCGGCCGGCCTGGCGCACGGCACCGATGGCGTCGAGGTCGGACCGGGCGACGAGCTCGATGACGTCGGCGCTGGTGTGCACGTCGTGGCCCTTCGCCCGCAGTGCCCGGGCGATCGCCGGACCGGAGGCGACGGCCTCCAGGCAGCCGGTGTTGCCGCAGTGGCAGGGGACGTCGCCCGCCCGCGAGACCCGGACGTGACCGATGTCGCCCGCGGTGCCCTGCGCGCCGCGCTGCAGCCGGCCCTCCGACACGATGCCGGAGCCGATGCCGGTGGCGACCTTCACGAAGAGCAGGTGGTCGAGGTCCGGCCAGCCGTGCGCCCGTTCGCCGAGGGCCGCGATGTTCACGTCGTTGTCGACGAGGACGTGGGCGCGGACGTGCTGGCGGAGCCAGCCGGGGACGTCGAAACCGTCCCAGCCGGGCATGATCGGCGGGTTGGCGGGGCGTCCGGTCGAGAACTCGACGGGGCCGGGCAGTCCGATGCCGAAGGCGATGACGTCGTCGCGGGCGCGGCCGACCGAGTCGAGCAGTTCGTCGACGACGCCGACGAGCCACTCGAGCGTGGGGACGGGTCCGGCGGCGATGTCGATCCGGGCGTCGCGGGTGGCGAGCTGGGTGCCGACCAGGTCGGTCACGGCGACCCGGCCGTGCGAGGCGCCGAGGTCGGCGGCGACGACGAGTCGTGCGGCGGGGCGCAGCGCGATCTGTGCCGGGGGTCGTCCGCCGGTGGAGGCGGCGGTGTCGACGGACCCGACGAGCCCGACGTCGACCAGGGCGTCGATGCGCACGCCGATGGTCGAGCGCGCCATCCCGGTGAGGGCAGCGAGTTCACCTCGGGTCCGCGGGACGCCGTCGCGCAGGATCTGGAAGAGCTCGCTGGCCCCGACCGGCGGCGTCGTCGCCGTCCGCGTCAAGTCGACCATGGTCGGAGTGAACCACACATCGTCCGGGCCACGCAACGAAGGTCGTCGAACCTCTTCGAACTTTTGCTTGACCGCCGACAAAAGCGCCCATAGTGTGACGATCGGTCAGAGAAGACCACATCTCGATGAGGAGAACACCTGGTGCCCCAACCGCTCTCGGTCCAGCTCTACACGGTGCGTGACGCACTGACGACGGACCTCCCCGGAACCCTGGCGACGATCGCCGACATCGGTTTCACGAACGTCGAGCTCTTCGGCTTCGTCGACCGTGCCGACGAGTACGCAGCCGCCCTGCAGCAGGCCGGTCTGACCGCGCCGAGCGGGCACGCACGTCTCCTCGACGTGGACGAGCAGGGGCTCGAGCGCATCCTCACCGCGAGCGTCACCGTCGGGCTCGGCACCCTCATCGACCCCCACGTCGACGAAGCACGCTGGACCACCCGCGAGGACGTCGAGGCCATCGCCCGCCAGTTCAACGACCTCGCGCCCCGCGCCGCCGACCACGGTCTGACCCTCGGCTACCACAACCACGCGTTCGAGTTCTCGAACCGCATCGACGGCTCGAGCGCCTTCGAGGTCTTCGCCGGCGCCCTCTCCGACGCCGTCGTCCTCGAGCTCGACACCTACTGGGCGAAGGTCGGCGGCGACGACCCGGTGGCCGTCCTCGGCCGACTCGGCGACCAGGTCCGGTTCCTGCACGTCAAGGACGGCGACGGCTCGCACGACGACAAGCAGCAGGTCGCGGTCGGCAACGGCATCATGCCGGTGCGCGACATCGTGGCCGCAGCGCCCGACGCCCAGCAGGTCATCGAGCTCGACGACCACGACGGCGACGTCGTCCAGGCCGTCCGCGACTCGTACGCCTTCCTCGCCGGAGCACACGCATGAGCGCCGCGGGACGTGTCGGGGTCGGTGTCATCGGCGCCGGCGTCATCTCGGACCAGTACCTGTCCAACCTGACGGTCTTCCCCGACGTCGAGGTCCTCTTCATCGCCGACATCGACCTGCCCCGGGCAGCGTCGCAGGCCGAGAAGTGGGGCGTGCCGGGCTCCGGCACGGTCGACGAGCTGCTCGCCGTCGACGACATCGAGATCGTCGTGAACCTCACCATCCCGGCCGCACACGTCGAGGTCGCCCTGCAGGCGCTGGCCGCCGGCAAGCACGTCTGGGGCGAGAAGCCCTACGCGCTGGACCGGCAGAGCGCCGCGCAGCTCCGCGACGCCGCGGTCGCCGCCGGCAAGACCGTCAGCGTCGCCCCGGACACGTTCCTCGGCGCCGGACTGCAGACCGCACTCCGCACCATCCGCGACGGCCGCATCGGCACCCCGCTGAACGGGCTCACCCTCTTCCAGAGCCCCGGCCCGGAGTCCTGGCACCCGAGCCCCGAGTTCCTCTTCGCCTACGGCGCCGGCCCGCTGTTCGACATCGGCCCGTACTACATCACGACCCTCGTGCAGGCGTTCGGACCGGTCGCGAAGGTCACGGCCACCGCGTCGAAGTCCCGCGCCACCCGCACGATCGGCTCGGGTCCGAAGGCCGGCACCGACTTCCCGGTCGACGTCCCGACGAACCACTCGGCGCTGATCCAGTTCGAGAACGGCGGCAGCGCGCAGAGCGTCTTCTCGTTCGAGTCCGACCGCGGCCGCACCGGCTTCGTCGAGATCGCGGGCGAGACCGGCACGGTCGTCTTCCCCGACCCGAACGACTTCGACGGCGACACCGAGCTGTACGCGCTCGGCGCCGACGAGCCCGAGACGATCCCCGCCGTCGGGTCCACCTACTCGCGGGGGACGGGCGTGGTCGACCTGGCCCGCTCCCTCCGTGCGGGTGAGGAGAACCGGGTCCCCGGTGCCCTCGCCTTCCACGTCCTCGACGTGATGGTCTCCATCGCCGAGGCAGCCGAACGTGGTGAGACCGTGCTCGTCGAGAGCACGGTCACACCCTCCCCGACCCTCCCCGAGGGTTGGGACCCCGCGGAGCAGACCCTGGCCTGACCAGGTCCAGCCCGACCGGACCCTGGTCCGACCCGGCCCTGCCCCGTCCCACACAGCAGCACCCAGCACCACCCAGCACCACCACCGAGCACCACCTCCTGCAAGATCTCAACGACGAGAAAGTAGAGCCTCATGCGCACTGCCATCCGCGCACTGGCCATCACCGCGGCCGCGGCACTCACCGTGACCGGCCTCGCAGCCTGCTCCTCCGGGTCGTCCGGTTCCGCCGGCGACTCGAAGACGCTCACCTACTGGGCGTCGAACCAGGGCACGTCCCTGCAGAACGACAAGGAGGTGCTGACCCCCGTCCTCGAGAAGTTCACCAAGGAGACCGGGATCAAGGTCAACCTCCAGGTCATCGGCTGGAACGACCTCCAGACGAAGATCCAGACCGCCGTCACCTCGGGCCAGGGCCCGGACGTGGTGAACATCGGCAACACCTGGGCGACCTCGCTCCAGGCCACCGGCGCCTTCCAGGAGTTCGGTGACTCGGAGATGAAGGCGATCGGCGGTGCCGACAAGTTCGGCAAGGTCGCGCTCTCCACCGGTGGCGCCCCGGACAAGACCGTCACGAGCGTCCCGCTCTACGGCCTCGCCTACGGCCTGTTTTACAACAAGCAGATGCTCAAGGACGCCAACATCGAGCCGCCCACGAACTGGGACGACCTCGTCACCGCGGCCAAGACGCTGACGAAGGGGGACACCTACGGGTTCAGCCTCGCCGGTGGTTCGTACACCGAGAACGCGCACTTCGCGTTCATCAACTCGGCGCAGAACGGCGGCGAGTGGTTCGACAAGAGCGGCAAGCCGACCTTCACCTCGAAGGCCAACGTCGACGGCATCAAGCGCTACATCGACCTGATGCAGGACGCGAAGGCCGCGAACCCCTCGAACGCGCAGTACGACAACGCCACCCAGTCGGTCACGGACTTCGCGAACAAGAAGGCCGCGATGATCCTCAACCAGAACAACGCGAACAACACCATCAACTCGCTCGGCATGAAGTCCGACGAGTACGGCGTCGTCCCGCTGCCCGCTCCGACCGGTGGCGAGCAGATCGCCAGCTTCCCGGCCGGCATCAACCTCTCCGTCTTCAAGAACACGAAGAACAAGGAGGGCGCGCTGAAGTTCGTCAAGTACATGACGAGCGCGGACACGCAGACCACGCTCGACAAGCCGTACGCGGCACTGCCGGTGCTCGCCGCCGCTGCTGACTCCGTCACGGACGAGCAGACGAAGACGTTCCTCGACATCTACAACAACAAGGCGAAGCCGCTCCCGCTGGTGCCCGCCGAGGACCAGTTCGAGTCCACGGTCGGCAAGGCGATGAACGACATGTTCGCCAAGATCGCGACGGGTTCGACGGTGTCCGACAAGGACATCAAGAGCGCGCTGCAGACGGCCCAGGACCAGGTCTCCCAGGCCGCAGGCTGATCCGACGGGAGGCCCGGACCACGACCGACAGGTTGGGTCCGGGCCTGCCCCCCCCCCCCCCCCCCCCCCCCCCCCCCCCCCCCGGGCGGGCCCAGTGGACCCCCGGGGGGGGCCCCCACCGCGGCCCAGGCCCGGAGCCCCCCCCACGCCCCCCCCCCCCCCGGG
>NZ_JARUXD010000092.1:0-10887 GCF_030433875.1 Curtobacterium sp. PsM8
CGCAGAACCCGCCAACCGAGCTTATTGCGGTCGGCGCGTGGGCTCGGAGATGTGTATAAGCGCCAGGCCGCCGCGGCGGCCGGGCCCGTCGTCACACCGGGTGGATCAGATCGTGAAGGTGAACACCTGCGGCAGCAGCGGGTCGATGCCCACCGCGATGAACAGCAGCGTCAGGTAGGTGATCGAGCTGCGGAACACGCGCATCGGGTGCACCTGCTCCATGTGCTGGATCGCCCGGTTGTAGAGCAGGTGCGACTCGACGACGAACCAGATGCCCGCGGCCAGGGCGACCACCGTGTAGAGCGGCCCCATGTTCGCCACCGGGATGAGCAGCAGGGAGCAGACCAGCGTCGCCCAGGCGTACAGCACGACCTGCAGTCCGACGACGGTCCGGCCACGCACGACGGCGAGCATCGGGACGTCGGCGGCGTCGTAGTCGTCGCGGTACTTCATCGACAGCGGCCAGTAGTGCGGCGGCGTCCAGAGGAAGATCACCATGAACAAGATGACGGGGGCCCATGTCAGCGAACCGGTGACGGCCGCCCAGCCGATCAGGACCGGCATGCAGCCAGCCGAGCCGCCCCAGACGATGTTCTGCGGGGTCCGGCGCTTGAGCCAGAGCGTGTAGAGGAAGACGTAGATCAGGATCGCGGCGACGCTCAGGGCGGCGGCGAGCCAGTTCACGAAGACGACGAGCACGACGGTCGACACGATGCCCAGCAGCCACGAGAACACGAGTGCTTCGCGGTCGGACAGTTCGCCGGTGACGAGCGGACGGGTGCTCGTGCGCTTCATCAGGCGGTCGATGTCGCGGTCGATGTAACAGTTGAACGCGGACGCGGAGCCCGCCGACATCGCGCCGCCGAGCATCGTCCAGAACACGAGCCACAGGTCGGGCACGCCCCGCTGGGCCAGGAACATCGTCGGCGCGGTGGTGACGAGCAGGAGCTCCATCACGCGCGGCTTGGTGAGCGAGACGTACGCCCGGACCTTGCGGGACAGCATCGACCGACGAACGGTGTCTGGCCTGGTCACGGTGGCAGTCGGCAAGGGAACCTCAGTCTGTTTCGCTGCAGCTCGCACGCTCGGGTGGACGTCACCGTCGGCGTCTGGGCGTGCGTGTCCGCGGAATGGTCGCGGATCACGATCAGTTTACGCGATGGACGGCGCCACGACGATGTCCCGCCGCTCCCCAGCGGCTCCGGGACACGCCCGGACGACGACCGGTCACCGACCGGTCATCGAGGCCCGCCGGTCACCTGGGCACCTTCTGAGTGCCGGTTCACTATGCTGGAGAGGCCCTCCCGCAGCGTGCCCCGAAGACGTCGGCCGCGATCGAGCCGGTCGGCCGCCGGCAACGGCGCCGCGACGGAGCCCCGGGTGGGCACCATGTCCGTGCGATGGCACGAGCCCTCGCACATGTCGCATCAATGAAGGGTCAACATCCAAGTGGCTGAATTCACCTGGGACGCCATCGACCGGAAGGCCGTCGACACGGCCCGCGTCCTCGCCGCCGACTCTGTCGAGGCGGCCGGCAACGGTCACCCCGGCACCGCGATGAGCCTCGCGCCGCTGGCTCACCTCCTCTTCCAGAAGGTGATGCGTCGCGACCCGAGCGACTCCACGTGGATCGGTCGCGACCGCTTCATCCTGTCGGCGGGTCACGCATCGATCCTGCAGTACGTGCAGTTCTACCTGCACGGCTACGGCCTCGAGCTCGACGACCTCCAGCACCTCCGCAAGTGGGGCTCCAAGACGCCGGGTCACCCGGAGTACGGCCACACCGACGGTGTCGAGATCACCACCGGCCCGCTCGGCCAGGGCCTCGCCTCCGCCGTCGGTTTCGCCTACGCGCAGCGCTTCGAGCGCGGCCTGTTCGACCCGGAGACCCCGGCCGGTCAGTCGCCGTTCGACCACTACACCTACGTGATCGCCGGCGACGGTGACATGCAGGAAGGCGTCACGAACGAGGCCGGTTCGCTCGCGGGTCGCCAGCAGCTCGGCAACCTCATCGCGTTCTACGACTCGAACCAGATCTCGATCGAGGACGACACCGACATCGCGTTCTCCGAGGACGTCCACGCCCGCTACGAGGCGCTCGGCTGGCACGTCCAGGTCGTCGACTGGAAGAAGACCGGCGAGTACCACGAGGACGCCGAAGCACTCTTCGCCGCCGTCGAGGCCGCCAAGCAGGTCCACGACAAGCCGTCGCTCATCGTCATCAAGACGATCATCGGCTGGCCGTCGCCGACGAAGCAGAACTCCGGCAAGATCCACGGCTCCGCGCTCGGCGCCGACGAGCTCAAGGGCCTGAAGGAGGTCCTCGGCTTCGACACCGAGAAGACCTTCGACGTCTCCCCCGAGGTCCTCGACTACACCCGTGGCGCGATCGCCAAGGGTCAGGCCGAGCACGCCGAGTGGCAGAAGAGCTTCGACGCGTGGGCCGCGGCCAACGCCGACAAGAAGGCACTGTTCGACCGCGTCCAGGCCAAGCAGCTGCCCGAGGGCCTCGAAGCTGCCCTCCCGGTGTTCAGCACCGAGAAGGCCGTCTCGACCCGTGCCGCCTCCGGCAAGGTCATCAACTCCATCGCGCCGCTGATGCCCGAGTTCTGGGGTGGCTCCGCCGACCTGGCCGAGTCGAACCTCACCACGATCGAGGACGGCAAGTCCTTCGGTCCGGCCGAGGCCTCGACGAAGACCTGGACGACCGACCCGTTCGGCCGCGTGCTGCACTTCGGCATCCGCGAGCACGCGATGGGCTCGATCCTCAACGGCATCGTCCTGCACGGCAACACGCGCCCCTTCGGTGGAACGTTCCTGATCTTCAGCGACTACATGCGTCCGGCAGTCCGTCTCGCCGCGCTCATGAAGGCGCCGGCGATCTACGTCTGGACCCACGACTCCATCGCCCTCGGCGAGGACGGCCCGACGCACCAGCCGATCGAGCAGATCACCGCGCTCCGTGCGATCCCGGGTCTCGACGTCGTCCGCCCCGCGGACGCCAACGAGGTCGCGTACGCCTGGCTCGAGATGCTCAAGCACCAGGACCGCCCGGCCGGCATCGCGCTGAGCCGCCAGAACCTGCCCGTCTTCGAGCGTGGCGACGGCGACGCCTCCGGCGAGGTCTTCGCCTCGGCGAAGAACGTCGGCAAGGGCGCGTACGTCCTGGCCGAGGCGCCGAACGGCACCCCGGACGTGATCCTCATCGGCACCGGTTCCGAGGTCCAGATCGCGGTCGACGCCCGTGAGCAGCTCAAGGCCGAGGGCATCAACGCCCGGGTCGTGTCCGCTCCGTCGCTCGAGTGGTTCCACGAGCAGGACGAGGCGTACCGCGAGTCGGTCCTGCCGAAGTCCGTCAAGGCCCGCGTCTCGGTCGAGGCCGGGATCGCGATGAGCTGGCGCGACATCGTCGGGGACGCCGGCCGCAGCGTGTCGATCGAGCACTTCGGTGCCTCGGCCGACTACCAGAAGCTGTTCGAGGAGTTCGGGTTCACCACCGAGCACGTCATCTCGGCGGCCAAGGAATCGATCGCAGCAGCAGCATCCTGACCCGAACGGGCCGGGTCCGGAACGTCGGACCCGGCCCGTCGGCACGGGGGGGCCCGGGGGGGCCCCCCCCCCCCCCCCCCGGCCCGGGGGCCCCCCCCCCCCCCCCCCCCCCCCCCCCCCCGGGGGGGGGGCCCGCCCGGGGCCCCCGGCCCCGTCGGCACGGGAGGCCCGTGGCGGCCCCGCCACGCGCCTCCCGTCCCGGGGGCACGACCCCCGCACACAGACCACGGCTCCCCGGAGTCGACGAACGAAACGAAGCAGAGAAGAAGCGAATGACTGACACCACCCCCACCGAAGCCCTCTCCGCCGTCGGCGTGAGCATCTGGCTCGACGACCTGTCCCGCGAGCTCCTCGAGACCGGCCGTCTCGAGAACCTCATCGCCGACCGCAACGTCGTCGGGGTCACCACCAACCCGACGATCTTCGCGTCGGCCCTCGCCAAGGGCGAGCGCTACGACGACCAGGTCAAGGAGCTCGCCGCCGCGGGCACCGACGTCACCAACGCGATCTTCGAGATCACGACCCGCGACGTCTCCGACGCGTGCGACATCTTCACGCCGCTCTACGCCTCGACCAAGGGCTTCGACGGCCGCGTCTCCATCGAGGTCGAGCCGGGTCTCGCCCACGAGACCGCCAAGACCATCGAGCAGGCGAAGTTCCTGTTCGACAAGGTCGGCAAGGAGAACGTCCTCATCAAGATCCCGGCGACGCTCGAGGGCCTCGAGGCGATCACCGAGGTCATCGGCGCCGGCATCTCGGTCAACGTCACCCTGATCTTCTCGCTCGAGCGCTACCGCGCCGTCATCGACGCCTACCTCGGTGGTCTCGAGAAGGCCAAGGCCGCGGGCCACGACCTCTCCAAGATCCACTCGGTCGCGTCGTTCTTCGTCTCGCGCGTCGACTCCGAGATCGACAAGCGCCTCGACGCCGTCGGTTCGGACGAGGCCACCGCCCTCAAGTCGAAGGCCGGCATCGCCAACGCGCAGCTCGCCTACCAGGTCTGGACCGAGGCGTTCGCCACCGAGCGTGCCCTCGGCCTGCTCGAGTCCGGTGCGAACACGCAGCGTCCGCTCTGGGCGTCGACCGGTGTCAAGGACCCGTCGCTGCCCGACACGCTCTACGTGACCGAGCTCGCCGCCCCGAACACCGTCAACACGATGCCGGGCAAGACCCTCGAGGCCACGTTCGACCACGGTGAGGTCCACGGCGACGCCATCGCCGGCACGTTCGACGACGCGAACCAGGTCATGGACCAGCTCGCCGCCGTCGGCGTCGACTACGACGACGTCGTCGCGCTCCTCGAGAAGGAGGGCGTGGACAAGTTCAACGTCTCCTGGGGTGAGCTCGTCGACACCGTCAAGACGGCCCTCGAGAACGCCAAGTAAGAGTGACCGTCTCCATCGCCGCCAGCGGTGACGCGGCGCGGGCCATCGACACGGTGGTCCCGCGCCTCGTCACCGACCTGGTGGCGTCCGGGATCACGGCCCAGGACGCCGCTCTCTGGGGTCCGGCGGCCGAGGCCGAGGCGTCGAACCGGCTCGGCTGGGTCGAGGCGGTCTCGGTCTCGCGTCCGCTCGTCGCCGAGGTCGTGGCGCTCCGCGACCAGCTGCACGAGCAGGGCGTCGACCGCGTGGTCCTCGCGGGCATGGGCGGCTCGTCGCTCGCGCCCGAGGTCATCACCCGGACCGCCGGCGTCCCGCTGGTCGTCCTCGACTCGACCGATCCCGCGCAGGTCCGCTCGGCACTGACCGACCTCGAGCGCACCGTGCTCGTCGTGTCGTCGAAGTCGGGTTCCACCGTCGAGACCGACTCGCAGCGTCGGGTGTTCGAGCAGGCGTTCCAGGACGCCGGCATCGACCCCGCCGGGCGCATCGTCGTCGTGACGGACCCGGGCTCCGCGCTCGAGACCACCGCGCAGCAGGCCGGGTACCGCGTCTTCACGGCCGACCCGACCGTCGGCGGCCGCTACTCCGCCCTGACCGCCTTCGGGTTGGTCCCGGCCGGACTCGCGGGCGCGGACATCGCCGAGCTCCTCGACGAGGCCGACGCGATCAGCGTGCTGCTGGCCGTCGACACCGACGAGAACCCGGGCCTCGTCCTCGGCGCCGTGCTCGGTGGCACCGCTCCCCTGCGGGACAAGATCGGCATCGTCGCGGACGGCACGCACATCCTCGGCTTCGGTGACTGGGTCGAACAGCTCATCGCCGAGTCGACGGGCAAGGACGGCCGCGGTCTCCTGCCGGTCGTGCTCGACGTCGACGCCCCCGAACTGCAGGCCGGTCTGACCGACCTGCAAGTCGTCCGACTGGTCGGGTCCCGCGAGGACGAGCGGCACGTCGCCGACGGCGAACTCGAGATCACCGGCACGCTCGGCGGTCAGTTCCTGGTCTGGGAGTACGCGGTCGCGGTCGCCGGGCGTCTGCTCGGCATCAACCCGTTCGACCAGCCCGACGTGGAGGCCGCCAAGGTCGCCGCCCGTGCGCTGCTCGACGCTCCCGCGTCCGACGAGGTCGCCTCCCCGCCCGCTTTCGAGGAGCACGGCATCGCCGTGTCCGCGACGGGTGGACTCGACGCCGGAACGACACTCGCGCAGGCCGTGTCGGGCCTCCTGGCCGGTCTCGGTCCGGACGGCTACGTCGCGCTCCAGGTCTACGCGGACCGCACCGCCGGTGCCGACCTCGGGTCGCTCCGCGACCTGCTGGCCGCACGCACCGGCCGACCCGTCACCTCCGGGTACGGGCCCCGGTTCCTGCACTCCACTGGCCAGTACCACAAGGGCGGTCCCGCGAACGGCGTGTTCCTGCAGATCGTCTCCGACGAGCAGGACGACCTCGCCGTCCCCGGCCGCCCGTTCACGTTCGGCCGGCTCATCCGAGCCCAGGCCGCCGGCGACGCGAGTGTCCTCGCGGAGCACGGCCGCCCGGTGCTGACCCTGTCGACGCGGGACGTCCCCGCGGCGGTTGCGGTCATCGCGGCTGCACTCACCACCTGATTCAAAGGAGTTCACCGACATGTCACCGGTGGCGATCACCCCGGAGCACAACCCGCTCCGGCTGCCCACGGACCGTCGACTGAACCGGATCGCGGGTCCCAGCACCCTCATCATCTTCGGGGTGACGGGAGACCTCTCCCGCAAGAAGCTGATGCCCGCGGTCTACGACCTCGCGAACCGAGGGCTCCTGCCCCCGGGGTTCGCGCTGGTCGGGTTCGCTCGACGTGACTGGGAGGACCAGGACTTCTCCCAGCTCGTCCACGATGCCGTCAAGGAGCACTCGCGGACCCCGTTCGACGAGGACGTCTGGCGTCAGCTCGAACAGGGCATCCGTTTCGTCCAGGGCTCGTTCGACGACCCCGAGGCGTTCCGGCTGCTCAAGGAGACGGTCGACACGCTGGACGCCGAGCGCGGAACGCTCGGCAACCACGCCTTCTACCTCTCCATCCCGCCGAAGATGTTCCCCGTGGTCACGGAGCAGCTCAAGGTCTCCGGCCTCACCGAGAAGCGCGACGGCTCGTGGAGCCGCGTGGTGGTCGAGAAGCCGTTCGGCTCCGACCTCCGTACCGCGCGCGAGCTGAACGCCATCGTCGAGAGCGTCTTCGCTCCCGACGACGTGTTCCGCATCGACCACTACCTCGGCAAGGAGACCGTCCAGAACCTCCTGACGCTCCGGTTCGCGAACCAGATGTACGAACCCATCTGGAACTCGAACTACGTCGACCACGTGCAGATCACGATGGCCGAGGACATCGGCGTCGCCGGACGTGCCGCCTACTACGACGGCATCGGTGCGGCGCGCGACGTCATCCAGAACCACCTGCTGCAGCTCCTCGCGCTCACCGCGATGGAGGAGCCCGTCTCGTTCAAGGCCGGACACCTCCGCGCCGAGAAGGAGAAGGTGCTCTCCGCCGTCCGGCTGCCCGAGGACCTGTCCACGGCGACCAGCCGCGGGCAGTACGCCGGTGGCTGGCAGGGCGGCGAGAAGGTGCTCGGGTTCCTCGAGGAAGCGGGCATGAACCCCGAGTCCACGACCGAGACCTTCGCTGCCATCCGGCTCGACATCGCCACCCGTCGGTGGCAGGGCGTGCCGTTCTACCTGCGGGCCGGCAAGCGGCTCGGTCGTCGAGTGACCGAGATCGCGATCGTCTTCAAGCGCGTGCCGGAGGACGTGTTCGGCATCGATCAGTCCCCGCTCGGGCAGAACGCCCTGGTGATCCGCGTGCAGCCGGACGAGGGCGTCACGCTCCGCTTCGGCTCGAAGGTCCCCGGCGTCGGGACACAGGTCCGCGACGTCACGATGGACTTCGGCTACGGTCACGCGTTCACCGAGGCCTCTCCGGAGGCCTACGAACGGCTCATCCTCGACGTGCTCCTCGGTGACCCGCCGCTGTTCCCGCGGCACCAGGAGGTCGAGCTGTCCTGGAAGATCCTCGACCCGATCGAGGAGTTCTGGCGGACACAGGGCCAGCCCGAACAGTACCGTCCCGGCACCTGGGGCCCGGCTTCGGCCGACGAGCTCCTGGCCCGCGACGGACGGACCTGGAGGCGTCCATGAAGATCGACCTGCCGAACACCACGGTCTCGAAGATCCAGAAGACCCTGGTGCACATCCGCGAGGAGGGCGGCGCCGTCGCTCTCGGCCGCGTCCTGACGCTCATCGTCTCGACCGCCCTCGGGCGCGAGGAAGAGGCGATCGAGGCCGCGAACCAGGCGTCCCGCGAGCACCCGATGCGCGTCGTCATCGTGTCGAAGAACGAAGGGGACGTCGCGTCCCCGGGCCGACTCGATGCACAGATCCGCGTCGGCAGCGACGCGGGTGCCAGCGAGGTCATCGTCCTCCGTGCGTACGGCGAGACCGCGGCGGACGAGGAGAGCCTGGTCACCGGGCTGCTCCTGCCCGACGCGCCCGTCGTCGCGTGGTGGCCGGAAGCCGCGCCGGAGAAGCCCTCGGCGTCCCCGCTCGGCCGGATCGCGCAGCGTCGCATCACCGACGCCGCCGCCCAGAAGGACCCGAACGCGGCCATCATGGCGCTGGCGGACTCCTACGCCCCGGGCGACACCGACTTCGCCTGGACCCGCCTGACCCTCTGGCGGAACCAGCTCGCCGCGGCGCTCGACCAGCCGCCGTTCGAGCCGATCACCGCGGTGGAGGTCTCCGGCGCGTTCGACAGCCCGTCGACCGTGCTGCTCGCCGCCTGGCTCGGTCTGCAGCTCAAGGTCCCCGTCGAGGTCACCACCTCACCCCGTGCCACCGGCTCGTCCGGCATCCACGGCGTGCAGCTGGTCCGCGAGTCCGGGACGATCGAACTCGAGCGCTCCCTGGTCGACGTGGCGACGCTGTCGATGCCCGGGCAGCCGACCCACGACCTGTCGCTGCCGCGCCGGAACCTGCGCGACTGCCTGGCCGAGGAACTCCGTAGACTCGACCCGGACGTCCTCTTCGGAGACGTCGTCAAGCACGGGGTGGCCAAGCTCCGCGAACGCATCGCGGGCTGAACCCCCACGGTCCGGCCGTCCGTCCTCCCCCGCTGCCGTCCGCGGCGGGATGGCCGGACGGCCGGCCGGACCGACCCGGTCGCACCGGCCGCACCACGAACACAGGAGTCACGTGACCAACGAACGGCGGGTGCTCGTGCACCCCGACAAGCAGGCCCTCGGCGCCTCCGTCGCCGCACGCTTCCTCACGAAGCTCATCGACGTACTCGACGAGCAGGGACGGGCCGACATCGCGATCAGCGGTGGCTCCGTCTCCAGCCTCGTCCTGGCCGCGATCGGGCAGTCGCAGGCGAAGCAGAGCGTCGACTGGTCGAAGGTCCACGTCTGGTGGGTCGACGAGCGCTGGGTGCCGGAGGGCGACGCAGACCGCAACATCACCGGGACGCAGACCGACTTCCTGGACCACGTGAGCATCCCCACGGAGAACATCCACCCGATGGCGCCCTCGGACGCGGGCATCAGCATCGACGAGGCCGCCACGCAGTACGAGCGCGAACTGCTCGCCGCAGCGCCGGACTCCGCCGAGACGCCCCGGTTCGACATCACGCTGCTCGGCGTCGGACCGGACGGCCACACCGCGTCCCTGTTCCCCGAGTTCCCGCAGCTGCGCATCACCGACCGCAAGGTCGTCCCCGTCGACGACTCCCCCAAGCCGCCGGCGCAGCGCCTGACGCTGACCTACCCGGTGATCAACGCCTCGCAGCGCGTCTGGGTGATCCTGTCCGGTGCCGAGAAGGCGTCGGTCCTCGGCCTCGCCCTGGCCGGCGCGGCCGTGGACGAGGTCCCCGTGGGCGGCGTGCAGGGTCGGAAGCGCACGGTCTTCTTCGTCGACCAGGACGCCGCACGCGACGTCCCGGAGAACCTCATCGCGTCGACGTACTGACGCACGGGGCGCGTGACGCGCCTGCAGACGGACGGGCGGCTCGGTACCAGCTGGTACCGGGCCTCCCGTCCGTCGTCCGGCGCCCACCCGGCCGCCCGCCACGGCCGCCTGACGCCGAATGCCGGCGCTCGGAAGAGGCCCCCACACCATCCGGTGTGGGGGCCTCTTCCGTGTTCTCAGTCTGGTGCCGGGGCTACTTGGCCGCGGTGCCGCGTCGCTGACGCAGCTGCTGGAGCGCGTCCTCGAGCAGCTGTGCTGCCTCTTCCTCGGTACGACGTTCCTTCACGTACGCGAGGTGAGTCTTGTAGGGCTCGGTCTTCGCGACCTGCGGCGGGTTCTCCTTGTCGCGACCGGCCGGCAGACCCGTGGACGGCGAATCGACCGTCTCGGGGATCTCTTCGTCGGGCAGGCTCGCGGCGAAGTACCGCACGACCTCGTTGCCCATCGCGTCCCAGTAGGAGATCGCGACGCGCTCGGCCTGGACCCCGCGGTCCTGTTCGCCCATCGGGCCCGCGCCGACGCGCGAACCGCGGATTGCGCTTCCTCCGGATGCCATGTCAGCTCCCTGCCGTGAACTTGTTGATGAGACCAAGCACGATGATGCTGGAGATCCAGAGGAGCCCGAGGATCACTGTGATGCGGTTCAGGTTGCGCTCGGCGACGCCGGATGCCCCGAGGTTGCTCGTCACACCACCACCGAACATGTCGGAGAGGCCGCCACCGCGGCCCTTGTGCAGGAGGATGAGGAGCGTGAGCAGGAGGCTCGTGATCGCGAGCAGGACCTGCAGCACGACGGAGAGTATCGCCACGACGTACCTTTCGTGTCAGTCAGCCATCCGAGTATACCGGTCGCGCGGAGCGCGCTCGGGACCCGGGCTGGTTGGGCGGTGCGGGAGGGACACAGCACGAGGCGGGGGGGGGGGGGGGGGGGGGGGGGGGGGGGGGGGGGGGGGGGGGGGGGGGG